>JAFGVM010000039.1 GCA_016937995.1 Candidatus Delongbacteria bacterium | reverse complement strand
GAGTATATGATATAAACGTAAAACATAGAATTTCCTTAAACTAAAAAAGACACCTTTTGGTGTCTTCTTAGCGGTCCGGACGAGACTCGAACTCGCAACTTCCTGCGTGACAGGCAGGTGCTCTAACCAGTTGAACTACCGGACCGTAATATGGTGGGAACTACTAGGCTCGAACTAGTGACCCCCTGCTTGTAAGGCAGGTGCTCTAAACCAACTGAGCTAAGCTCCCAAATTACTGCGCAAATATACCTTATAAATTTTACCTTGTCAAGTCTTTTTTACCAACCTCAGACTTTTTTCTGAAGTTAAGCATTATCCCTGCCGGAAATAATACAATTAATCCAAACATAACTATGATCGGAGATAAAGTTAGTGACCAGAAAGAATCATGTGGTCCTACTGACATGAGAAAATATCCTAAAACCAAACTCAAAGCAGCCGCAATAAATATGAAATAATTCTTTTTTGTAAAATATAACTTTTTTTTCATAATGTCAGGTCTCTTATTTATCTTCCATAAAGGTCTCTGTAATCAATTACTTCAGCCTTATCAACAACTCCCTGTAACCATTCAGTAATGATCTGTCTACGTAGAAGTGTAGTTTCTCTTTCCTTATACTCTTCGAGTTGTTCCTGATACTTTTCGTTATCGAACGTGTCTTTTGATATCAGGTAAATAATGAATGCACTTCTGTCACCTTTAAAAGGTTCACTGATCTTTCCAGGTTCCAGCATCATTGATGTTTCATAAAATACTCTGTCGGTACTTCCAATCGCGTCAATAAAAGTATTCATCGCAAAGTTGTTTGTGGTACCTGTTCCAAGTTTATTCTCTTCAACTGCTGCCAGTTGATTCATAGTTGTAGTATCCGTTACTGATGAAGATTTTGACTTGAGGAAATTGTAAGCAGCTTCTAATCCCATTTCTCTCTTGATCTTATAAACTATACTTTTTCTGACCTCATCAAGTGTCTTTTTACTTTCAGGTTTTATTTCTTTTATTTGCAGATAAACATAACCTCTGTCACATACCAGTAAATTACTTACTTTGCCTATATCGTTCTTGAATAAGAATTTGCTCAGTCCCGGTATTTTTCCAAGTTCATTTGTTCGGTCAGTTTCATATGTTAAAGGTGATTCCAGTACTTTAAGATTGAGTTTATTGGCAGTTTCTTTAAAAGCATTCGGAGATGCTCCTGCTTTTGTATAAGTATCTTTAAAATTTAATGCTGCATCAGCTGCGTTGTCAAATGTTTCCTGATGTACTTTAAACTTAGATAGTATGTGGCTGGCCTGAACTTCAATTATTTCACCTTTTTTATCTCTTTTCTTTGCAACAACTCTGATGATATGATAACCATACTTCGTCTTTACAGGTCCAACTATTTCACCAACTTCAGCATTAAAAGCCGCTTCTTCAAATTCAGGAACCATTTTACCCTTACCGAAGAAACCAATATCTCCACCTTTTTCTGCACTGGTATCTTCTGAATAGTTTTTTGCTACTGTTGCAAAATCAATTCCAGAGTTGACTTGTTTTAAAGCGTAATTAATATCTTCAAGAGTTTGATTTGAATCTGCTTTCGTCATCTCAGTACTGAAAAGCACATAGTCAAAAACCCTTTGCTCTTTCTTATTAGGGAATTCTTCCGGTTTTGTCTTATAATATTCTTCTATTTCTTTATCTGAAATAAGCGAATCAGCAGGCATAAAATCTGTGATGTCCGCTTTTAAAAATTTTACTTTAGCAGTTAATTTTTCCTGCTTGAATTTTGTAATTAATTCATAATCAGATATATAAGTGCCATTCGCGACTCTACTTTCTAAAAGCATTCCGGGAATTCTATTGGCATACACATTCTGTAATTGTCCGTAAAATTGCTCTAATTCAGGTCTTGGGTTATCTATAACCTCATGCCACTTTGATATATCGAACATACCGTTTGTCTGAAATTGAGGATCTGATCTAAGTTCATTAAGCGGATTATTTCTGATCTCATTGTATACCTGCTCTTTTGAAACAGTTATTTCGTTTTTATCCATCTCCTGCCTTAAAGCAACCATTTGAACAAATTGATCCCATGCTTTTTGCTTTATTTCAGCTACTTTTACACCGGTAAGATCTTCTTTTTCCTCATTTTTCAAAAGACCCTGTTCTATGGTTTTCAATTCCTCATATTTAACATCTTCACCGTTAATTTTTGCGATAGTACCTGTATGACGAGGATCCGATACTTTGATCCCTCCCATTCCCCAACTAAAAATTATTGTTACAATAAACGCAGCAACAACGATCCACATTACGAATGATAATTTTTCTCTAATGGTCCTGATCATGATTTAATATCTCCAAATTTTTTTATAAATTCAACCTAAATACAGCTTATATTCGATCCCTTGTATAAGAAGACTGAATATAGCTTGAAACTGCTCAAGTGTCAAGAAAAAAATAAGAGGCAAATAGCCTCTCATCATACTTCCATTCAGTAATATTATGGGTCTTTTTCTAATCAATATAATAACCTATCTTATCTATCGGATTTGAAATGGATGAAGATATATGCATAAGATGTGCCCCTATTCTTTTTAAATATCTGAACAATAATGCATAACCTGCTGCACCGGTAATATTTTCATCATTTATCAGAATATCCACCAGAGTGTCTATCTTTTTCTTGTATTTAAAGTAATCATCATTTATTTCTTTTGCAGTTTGCAGATCAGATGATTGATAAGCTTTAATTGTTTTTTCAAAAAGATTATCAATATTTTTGAACATTTGTTGAACTTCTGAATTCATATTATCATCCAGCAATTTTGCTTTCGAAATAATTTCATAAATATTTTTAATGTAATCACCTATTCTCTCAATGTCCCCAACCAGAGAAAACAGTATCATAGAAGTATACAATTCCTGATCCTCCTTCTCATTAAGTGAAATATGCTCGAATATCTTTTTTCTTATAGATTTATCATAATGATTAAGCAGATAATCATCTTTCTTGATATTTTCTCCAAGTTCCTCATAATCAATGTCCTTTTTTGCAATACTTTCAATCGTGATCTTGTACATTTTTAAAGCAATTTTAAACATTTCATGAGAATCGTTCACCGACTGAGTCAATAAATTTGATGCATTCCAATTCTTGAAAAATTCTTTAAACATTTTTTTCTCCTTTCTTGTTTTAATTAAAAATAAATATTAGTACGATAGGGATTATGAAGAATACCAGAGCAACATAAGAAGCTGCCCATAGCTTATTCTCAGCTGATTTTGCTGACAATAATTCACTTAGTTTTATCGGAATGAATTTTAAAGGAATAAATACGATAGCCCCGAAAACATTGAACAATGTGTGTACTAACGCAATAGAAATTCCAAATGGATTACCACTCACCAATGAAGCTAAAATACCTGTTATTGTAGTGCCAATGTTCGCTCCAACAGTGTAAGGGAATATCTGGTTTATGTTCAATATTCCTGCTCCGACCAGTGGAACTATCAATGATGTAGTGATCGATGAGGATTGAACTGATACAGTGAACAGTATTCCAAAAATAAATGATGTAAGAATATTATTGAATACATACTTGTGAAGAATCCTCTCAAATCTACCTATAAGGATTGCTTTCATTATCTTGGACATATATTTTAATGAAATAAATAACATGATCAGAGCTATCAGCACTAAGACCGAAAGGAGAATTCCATCATATTCAATACTCATTTTAGTTTTAGCATGCTCAACTTTTTCAACTATCGGATTTTTTAATAATTCAGCAAAGAACAATTGAATCTTCGTTGAAGCTGGTTTTACAAGTTCATTTAGTGGAGAATTAAATTTCAGACCCTTTGAACCAACTAAAAATTCTGTAAGTGTCGTCGCGGATTTACTTATGAATCCTGTCATCAACTCTAAAGGAAGAAATAAAATAACGGAGAGAATATTGAATATATCATGAACAATTGCTGAAGCAAAAGATCTTCTGAATTCCAATGGATTTCTAATACTACCGAAGGATACAATAGTATTAGTTACAGATGTGCCTATATTAGCACCCATTATCATTGGTATTGCATGACTAAACGATAAAGTTCCACATCCTACAAAAGTAATAATCATTGAGGTTGTAGAAGACGAACTTTGAATGATAGCTGTAGCTAAAATACCTATTAACAAAGAAATTATCGGGTTATTTGTTGCGTTCTCTATCAAATTTTGTGCATCGGATTTAAAATAACCTTTGAAGACATCACCAAATAATTTTATACTCAACAAAAATATCCAAAGTAGCAGCGTCATCAATAACAAATTTATAATTGTATTTTTCAGGTTTTTACTTTTCAGCATTATATCTCCCTATTATTTTTCACATTGGTAATTTAATATGTGTTTGTTGCAATTTTTTGTTATAATTGTTACAAAATTGTTTCATTCATGTTTTAGTTTGATTACAGATATGTTAATATTTGCAGAATACAGGCCGTTGATATATATTTATTCGTGATATATGACAAGTAAATGCAATATGCTATGAATGATAACTTTAAAATATTAATCGTTGAAGATGAAGAAGATATTTCCGAGATAGTCAAGATCAATCTTGAACTTGAGAATTTTATTGTGGATACCATACCCAGCGCGGAAAAAGCTCTTGAAATAGATCTGAATTCATACGATCTTTTTTTATTTGATGTGATGCTTGAAAATATGACCGGTCTCGAATTAGCCGGTAAAATTAAAGAAATTGAATTTCTGAAAAATATTCCTGTTATTTTTCTAACTGCCAAGAACAAAGAGGATAATATACTGGAAGGTTTTGATTTAGGTGCTGATGATTATATCACAAAACCTTTTTCTATAAAAGAATTAATTGCAAGAGTTAAGGCTGTATTGAAAAGAATTTATCCTGAAGGAAAGATTAGTACCGGTACGATCGAAATTGATGAATTAAGAAAAGTAGCTGTTACATCAGATTTTGAAATACCTCTAACACGTAAAGAATACCTTCTTTTAAGAACTTTGATAAACAACCGGAGGATCTTGTTTTCAAGAGAACATCTCCTTGATATTGTTTGGGATGATCAGGGTGAAGTTACTGACCGGGCTGTGGATGTGATGATTAGAAGACTGCGGAAAAAACTGGGGAATGCAGGATTATCCATTAAAACGAGATCAGGAATGGGGTACACTTATGATCCATAGTACTGTTTCCAGCTCTGTAAATATAAATAAAGTTTATAGCAAAAAGCTGATAAAATCCTTTTTCGGCCTATTTTTTATTTTCAGTATAATTATTGTTCTTATCCTATTTCATAGAGAAAAAAATAAAAACATTGAAGTAGTTGAGGGAAAGCTTAGTATTTATAATGAGGTTATAACGAATTACCTGATACATAACGATAATTCCGATATTACAAAATACAAGGAGTTAGATTCTTTATGTGAAAAATATTTTGATCATGATCTCAGAATAACGATCATTGAAGAAAATGGTAAAGTATTATACGACAACCGAGTAAATGATCTGCTGCTAATGGATGATCATTCAAATAGAAATGAGATATTAAGCGCAGAATTTTCCAGTGAAGGCACTGATGTAAGATTGTCAAAATCAACTGATGTTGAGTATTTTTATTACGCTAAAAAATTAAATAACCTTTATATTCGTACCGCACTGCCGGTAAATGCTGATCTGAAAGATATTCTGAGAGTTGATTATGTATTTATCGTTTTCTTATTCATGATATTCTTCATAATGTCCTTTTTACTTATTTATGTGTCTGATCATTTTGGTCGATCAATAAAATTACTCCGAAAATTTTCTGTTGCTATGGCTACTGGTAGCGATATTTCAGATGATATTGAATTCACCAATAACGAGTTGGGTGAGATCAGTAATCAAATTAAGAAAGTGTATCTTAATTTTAAAAGTGTTCAAAATAAATTGAATCTTGAGAAAGAAAAATTTATTCAGCATTTGTCAATATCCAATGAAGGTATTGGTATATTCTCTAATGATTCCACTTTACTGTTATATAACAACAATTTTATCAACTTTATTAACAAACTCTCTGATGGCAAACTGGAGGATAACCTGAAAGAATATTCACGTTGTATCAACATCAATGATTTTGTCAAAGCCACTAATAATTATATCCATTCGGAATATAAAATAAATGATAACAGTTTTCATTCCCTTATTAAAAGAAATGATCAGTATTTTGATTTCCATTTTTTACTTTTTAAAGATAAAAGTTTTGAAATTATTATAAACGATATTACCGAACCTGAGAACAGGAAATTGATCAAACAGCAAATAAGTTCAAATATATCACATGAGCTTAAAACCCCTGTAGCTGCAATATCCGGATTCCTTGAAACATTATTGAATAATGATAATATTCAGAAAGAAAAGATAATGGAATTTATTGGCAGATCATATAAACAGGTAAAGAGATTAAGCATATTGATCGATGATATCTCGACATTAAACAGGATTGATGAGGCTAACAAACTTTATCTGAAAGAGAAATTAAGACTTGATACTTTGATAAATGAGATAATATCAGATCTTGATATGAATCTCAAGAGCAACAATATGGAAGTCTCTGTTATAGGTTTCAACAGTACTTATATAAATGGAAATTACCATTTATTGGACGCGATCTTCAGGAATTTGCTGGACAACAGCATAAAATATGCCGGCAAAGACACAAAGATCAAAATTGAAAGATACTTTGAGGACAACGAATTTATCAGTATAAAGTTTTCAGATAATGGAAAAGGAATACCTGAAGAACATTTACACAGGATATTTGAAAGATTCTATAGAATTGATAAGGGCCGGTCCAGAGTATTGGGAGGAACAGGTCTCGGTTTAGCGATCGTTAAGAATGCGGTGCATTTTCATAACGGTGAGATATTTGTCAAATCTCTGAACAAAGGTATTGAGTTCTCTTTCTCTTTAAAGAAATAAACTTTTTATATTTCAAACTGATCACTTTCCAGTTCATCAGTTGAAATTTCAATTATTACGCCACCTTTCTCAGTGTTAAATTCATTATCACCGAATATTAAAAGATGATCCTGAAATTGAGCAGAATACAGTTCCGGTTCTTTACTTTTTCCAAACAGAAATTCATGCTCAGCATAGACAAGCATTGCTTTATCCATTTTCTCGGAAAAATATATTCGGCTGTTAAGCAGACACAGGGATCTGTTCCACGGATCTATATTTATCATTTGATGACCTTCTATATATGTCTGCTCATTTGTGTTGACAATATAATTTATACTTACCTCCATTTCATTTATAAGATCTTCATCTTCCAGACCATCATTCATTAAAATTATATAATCCAAACTCCTTATATTTTTTGCGATTAAGTACGGTTTTATTATGCTGTTCAATTCTCTCTCTGATATTTCCCCAAGAAATAATATGTTTTGACCATCCAGTGATGCAAAAGCAGTATTTCCCTTAACAGTTGAAAAATAATATAAATGATTTCTCTGTGAGGTTGAGAATATTGAGTACATCAATATTATGATCATTATGAACAGAAGTACTATCCTGACCTTGTATGAATTGATCACAAAAATGATCACTATCAGCGAAAGTGCTATTGATAATTCAAGAATATTGATCTTATAAATTATTTTCATCGGATCCGCATTTGATGCAAAATTTATCATTTTCATCATGATGTTTACAGAAGATTCGATCATAAATGCTATAAAATTAGAGAGCAATGGTATTTTATATATAAAAATCAGTACTATTCCAAGCAGATAATTTAATCCTGTCAATGGTATCAGTATAACATTGATGAAGATTGAAAACAGATTGAATTTCCCAAAATAATACAATACTACCGGCAAAGTTCCTATAGATGCAGAAACTGAGACAAGAAAACCTTTGAACAAAAACGAAAATTTACCGAGTCTCAATATCATAGAATTTATTTGAGGTAGTTCTGTTATGAACTTATATATGACCACAAGCGATAGAACAGCAGTAAATGACAGAATGAACCCAAGCTTAAATATCTGATTTGGATCTATTATCAGTGAGAACATCCCGGCTGTGGCTATGATATCAGTTATTTTCATTTTTCGTTTCATCGGATAACATAGAAGAGAAATAATGCTCATAATAGCTGCTCTCATCACTGAAGGACTTGACCCTGTCAGTAATACATAGAAAATAAGAACCGTGATCGTTATTACTATATGAAAAGAAATTCTAGTCCCCAGTATTCTTTTAAAAAATGTTAAAATTAAAAGTAAAAATCCCACATGCAAACCTGAAACTGCGAGAAGATGTATCGTTCCGCTATCAGAAAATTCCTTTATAGTACTTTTCTCAAGGCTTTCCCTGCTCCCGATCATTATTGCATTCATAAAATTTGAGGACCGGTACGATAGTTTTTCATTAAAAATGTTAATTATCTTTGATCGGATGATATGAATTATTTTTGAAACGCTGAATAAGGATCTGTGTGAAATTATTTTTGGTGATAACATATAACCGGATATCTTATTATCTCTTGCGATACTCTCCTCATCCTTCTCATATAAATTCCTGGCTTTTTTAAATCTCTGGAATTTACCGGTGACAATGATGCTGTCATTTACTACATGATCGTAGGATTTATTTGAATAGGTAGAAACAATTATTGGAAGATTAATTTTTTTTCCTTCAAAACTAAAACTCTCTGCTTCAATCATGCTGACAGAATTAAATCTAAAGTTCTTATGCTCTCTGACAATTCCTTTGATCTTTATTATCTTACCGTCAAATTGCTCAAGTTTCTCATCTGAGAAATAATATTTAAAATTATGAATGTTGAACAGCATTATTCCTAAAACCACAGAAAAGAAAATATATCTGAAATTTTTTAAAAACAGTGGGATGATCATTATCAGGGTCAGAAATAGAAATAGAGTGAAATTTATATAGTACAGTTTCGCAAGAAGCAATCCGGTAATAATAAAAATAAAGAAAATGATATTAGATGGTCTTTTAACCAGTTTCAAGCCTGACAACTATTTCATTGTTTGTTGATATTATTTTGTGATCATAATAAATAAATTATCTTGGATTTTCAATTAGAAATTCTTTTATTATTCCATTGTCAAAATCCCAAATATTTCATATAATTCTATGAATGTTCCAATGGCAAAAATTATTAAAATTCAGGTAAAGATGACTTATGAATACTCCGGTTGAAAACAAAGTAAATTACGATGAAAGCAAGATCCAGACATTATCATCTTTAGAACATATCAGACTTAGAACCGGAATGTATATCGGACGTTTGGGTGACGGTTCAAGTTATGAAGACGGAATATACATCCTAATAAAAGAAGTGATCGATAATTCTATTGACGAATTCATTGAGGGACACGGAAAAAAGATAGATATTTACATTGACGATGAAAGAGTGATAGTAAGAGATTTTGGTAGAGGTATCCCGCTGGGCAAAGTTATTGACTGTGTTTCAAAAATTAATACCGGTGGAAAATTCAACAGTGATGTTTTCCAGTTCAGTGTAGGATTGAATGGTGTCGGTACAAAAGCCGTAAATGCTTTAAGTAGCCATTTTTATGTAAAAAGTGTACGGGATGGAAAATATAAAGAAGCAACTTACAGCAAAGGAAAATTTATCAGTGAAGCTGACGGTGATACAAATGAACCGAACGGAACATACACTGAATTTGTACCGGATAGAGAAATATTCGAAAATTTTGTTTTCAATCAGGATTTTATAAAAAAAAGACTCTGGTATTATGCTTATCTCAACAGAGGACTTAAAATATACATTAACGATGAAAAGATCACATCATCAGGCGGATTATTGGACTTATTGACAGAGCAGGTTGAATATCCTCTCTATGAACCGATATACTACTCCTCACAAACACTCGAATTTGTTTTTTCACACATTGATTCTTACGGTGAGAGTTACTATTCCTTTGTTAACGGTCAGTATACCAACGATGGCGGAACTCATCAGGCAGCATTCAGAGAAGCTATTTTAAAAGCTGTAAATGAATTCGGGAAAAAACAATATGACGCTAAAGACGTAAGGGACGGAATTGTAGGTGCTATTGCTATAAAAGTAAAAAATCCGATATTTGAATCTCAGACAAAGAATAAACTGGGTAATACTGAAATAAAGAGCAAGATCGTTTCTGAAATAAAGAACTTTTTGATAGATTTTTTTTACAAGAACCAGGATACAGCTGAATCCATTTTTATGAAAATAGCTCTGAACGAGAAGATCCGCAAGGAACTGAAAGCTGTACAGAAGGAGGCAAAAGAACTATCTAAAAGAACATCCATCAGGATACCCAAATTAAGAGACTGTAAATATCACCTCAACGATATACCGACCCAGAAGAACAAAGATAAATGGAGAGGTGAAGAATCAATGGTCTTTCTAACTGAGGGAGATTCAGCAGCGGGTAGTATGATCAGTTCAAGAGATGTGGAGACACAGGCTATTTTTGCTTTACGTGGGAAACCTTTGAATGTTCATGGGCTGAAAAGAGATGCGATCTATAAGAATGAAGAATTCTATAACATCATCAAAGCAATGAATATTGAGGATGGGATCGATAACTTGAGATATGCAAAAATAGTCCTTGCAACCGATTCCGACCCTGATGGACTTCACATCAGGAACCTATTATTAACATTCTTCTTACAATTTTATGAGAGTTTGATCCTGAAAGGTCATATTTACATACTTGAAACTCCACTTTTCAGAGTTCGTAACAAGAAAGATACGATCTATTGTTACAATGACGCAGAAAAAGAGAAAGCTATAAATAAACTGGGTAAAGCGGCGGAAATAACCAGGTTCAAAGGTCTTGGAGAAATTTCCCCAAAAGAATTCGGTCAGTTCATCGGAAAAAGTATGAGATTAATTCAGGTCAGTGTTGAACATATTAAAGACATTGCAGACACTCTTCAATTCTATATGGGAAAAAACACCCCTGAAAGAAAACAATATATCATGGATAATCTCGATCAGGTCGTAGAGATGATCGAAATTTAACAAAGTTCTCGATCAGGTCGTAGAGATGATCGAAATTTAACAAAGTTCTCGATCAGGTCGTAGAGATGATCGAAATTTAACAAAGTTTATATACTTTAAACGTTTAAAGACAGGAATTTACCTGTCTTTTTTTTTATCTGAACGATATTTCTTAAACTTATAATAAACATAGAAATTCAAGGAGAAGGTGTAATATTAAGAAGGAGCTTAGAAATACTAAGTGACTTTGCAAATATTACTTCTTCGAAACAGAAGTTCAAAGTTTATTGAAGTTTTTTATAGTCGCGGATCTCATGTTCATTAATAATATTATCCCAATTAAAGAACATAAGCGAAGTATCTTTAGCTTTCCAGCAATATCTGATATAATCTTCCGGCAGATCGTCAGGGATATCTATTTCCTGAATACCTTTCTGTAAAAAACCGCAGTATTCAATTTCATCCACCAATAGACCAAAGAATAATTCTGAACTTGAATGACCGTATAAAATATGTCCCAGATTTAAGATAACAATTCTGCTTTCGCCACCTAATTCAATTTCTTTCCCCATGTCAGCATGCAGATTGATAACAGGTATTTTAATCCCTTTTATCATTATCTGATGGCTCATCTTCCCTGATCCCATAGGATAATCTTCCAGGATCTTTTTAGTTGCAGGAATAACCTCTATTACTGAGTTCATATTCTCTACCCAGTATACACCACCAATCTTCATAACAAAATATGGGAACGGTTCTTTAAAGGAATTATCCGGTTCGATCATTGAAAGATTTTTTTTATGTTTCGGCATTTCAAGAATATTTTGTATTGATTCTCCGATCTTTCTTATTTCATCACACAAAATATAAGCTTTTGTATTATTTAATCTTCTTGCTTCCAGTAATGTATTCGTACCCAATATCCGCAACATGCTTCCAAGTTCTTTCATTTTACCTTCAATCTCATCAAAACCATAATTTTCGAATTTAACCTTACCGAAAACATCTCTTTCGAATATCATTATGAATTTTTTTATTTCAATCGATACAGCTCCAAAACTTCTTCCGAGTTGTTGTGCTTCCGCAGCAGTAATACTTAACTCAAGAGAGATGTGATTAAGGATATTGATGATATTTTCAAGTTTCCATATCTTCTTTTCTTCGACAATGTTCATTTTGTTTCCTTTTAATTATTTTAAATGATATTGAAATCCCTAAAAAGTTATCTAAAATAGAGTTAATAATCAAGCCAATAAAAAAGGGAAGCAGAACTTCCCTATACAAGATTTACCGAATAATTATTTTTAGTTGAGATCATTGAGAGTAATACTGCCGTTCATTGTAGCTACTTCAAGATCATATTTTGCATTTCCTAAGCTTCCTTTGAGTTTTGTTTTTTTTATTTTATCGACATTCAAAGAAGAATTCGTGTTATTTACTGACCCGTTAGTTGTTTCAGCAGTCAATAAAATATTTTCCTTATCAGAAATATACAGTTTGATATTTCCGTTCATGGTCTCTATTTCTATTCTATTTGAAACATCTATAATTTCAGCAGATATACTTCCGTTCATACTTTCAAGACTGTTTATAACAGGTGTATCTTTTACAGTTATATTACCATTAACACTTTCAGCTGAAACCGCACCTCGTACCTTAGTAATAGTTATATTACCGTTAACACATTCAAAAACAGCATCCTTCACTTTTATATCCGCTATTTTAAGCGATCCGTTGACAAGATCAACTGAACCTAAATATGCATTTTCGGGAAGTTTAATACTGTAGTGGACCGATACTTTTACGTTCTTTTCTAAATATTCAGTTTTTATAACGATATTTCCCTGATTATCGTCAATTACAACTTTTGCTTTCTTTAATTCAGCTTCATCTTTCGGAGTTGTTTTCCTTATCCCGATCTCAATTTTATTGGATACTGATCTTGAAAAATCTACATTCCCGTTAATATTTTCAACTATAATAACTGCACCGTCCTGAGGTACAATATATTCTGTTGTTGTTTGCTCAGCTTTAACTTCATCACTTATTGAATATAACATATCCATACATCCTGATACGAGTAAAGCTATTGTTAATATTAATAATATCTTTTTCATCATATCCCCCTATAATGTCTGATTAATAATTATATATCACTGAAAATTGCAATTGATATGGATCTTTGTTGGTATCTAATCTTTTATGAATGGAGAAGAGAAATTTATCATCAAAAGCCATTCCCAGACCGAAAGAAGATTTTAAAGTATTAGTACTGAATTTATCTAAACCATCTAGAAGATTTTCTTTGGAAGAGTTTGGAGCATATTCGTATGCTTCTCCGAAATCAAATATAGCTCTGAAATCCAGTACATCAATTGCCTCAAATCCGATTATCGATCTGTTCAAGATTGCTCTGTTACCCGCAAACTCATTAAATTTATAACCCGGCAGTGTACCGTTACCACCTAAAGTAGTATATTTGAAGTTTGGTGTAGTATGAGGATCTGTAGGATCAAGAAAAGAACATGACTCCAGTCTTGTTTTATTTGAAAAAGTCAGGATATTTGAAAACTTAGTTTCAAAGAATGAATTTACTGTGAATTTTTGGAATTCAAAATCCTGTTCCAGATTATCAAGTGTTCTTTCATAAGTACCACTGATATCAGCGATCGTATTAAGATTAGACCATTTTGAAATCACATGACCTGTATACAGCATCTCCTTAATAACCCCTTCATCTGCCAGATTCCCATCATAGAAACTAACCTGCCTGAAATCTTTTTCATCTGTGAATAAAGAATAATTGTTGACCCTGTGCATCTCACTTATATTATCTTCAAAGAAACCCAATTTTAATCCAAACTGTGTTAACGTTTTCTCCGTTTTCAATTCATAAATTGCTCCTGCATAAAAACCAAATCCTTCAGTTAGATAATAATTGAAAAAATCTTCATGTATGAACAAAGCTGACATCGTGTTTATTGAAGGCTGGATTTTCCACTGATCTTCACTTGCAGCAATTGAATATTGAGTAGCACCTATACTGAATATTTTATCGTAAAATGAAAGTTTCTCGTCAGTATAATACTGCCATTCCTCAGATTTAAATCCGTATCCGATAGATCCGTAAAAATCAAATTCAGCATAATTTGTATTTATCAAATTAATATTTGCTGGTATCCCTAAATAAGCACCTTCAACACTTGAATATGAGAAGAAATCTTTTTTTATTGCTGAATTATGAAAATAAAAACTTTTCTCTTCACTGTTACCTGCCTGTAATCTCTTTGTTAAACTCTCTCCACCAATTACTATCTTCATTTCACTGTCTTTTTTATCTCCATAAAAACTATCATCTCCCAAGACAAGATTTTTTAATTCATTCACTACATAATAGCTTGAACTTTCATCAACTTTATGATTATCATAAACCTTTCCTGCAAAAGCTTTGGTCTTTCCTGATATCTTTCCGTTGTTAAATAATTTTATATCTCCTGAATAAACATCCAGATTACCATCCAGATATCCATAAATAATTGCATCACCTCTGAAAACTTTAACATCTGCTTTCAAAGAATCATTCTCTTCCAATCTAAAGTCCGAGAATTTTCTAATTGTTTCTGACCTTAAAAATGTCATTGATATTAAAATTAATATTATCATCTTTATCTTCATTTTAATACTCCATTAGTTATTATTTTATTTTGCCTACACTGATTTGTCCATTATTTAAGCTGATCACAATACATTTTTTATCTTTAGTGCAGATCTTAAGGTCTTTATTTATACTCAGTTTACCTTTAAAGTCTATCTCATCTTCATTCACCGACTGGAAATATTTGTATAATTTCGGGTCTGAAAGTTCTATATCTATATCACCAAAATTAAGACCGATCTTTGAATCCTTCTTAAAAAGCGGTTCAATGTCTTTAAGCAGAAGATCCCCACTGTTTATTTCAAGTTCAAGGTCTGATTTAACTTTATTCAGTAATACATCTCCGGAAAGATTAGATATTTTAATATTTTCTGTGTTCGTATCAAAAATACCTATATCTGATGACGCTGTGTTTATTTCAATATTTTTACCTTTAATATTTCTTACTACGATATCACCGCTTTTATTCTCAACTTTTAGTGTCATATCCTCTGAATTAAGGATTTTTATATCACCGACTTGAATATCAACATCTATATCACCAATGAACTTATTGAAGTTTATGTCTCCGGCAGCACTTTTGAAATTCATTTTTCCTGATGAATTAATAACATTAATATCCCCCTGAAGTGTCTTTAAGTTTGCAACACCCTCATAGTTGCTGACAGAAATATCTCCGGATTTGTTCTTGTAGTTTATTACAGCTGACACATTTGTGATGTTGGTCTCAAGCTGCATACCATTAATTACAATTTCACCGTTCGTGTTCTGTAAATTCAAGCTTCCCTTATTGATATCAATTAACAGTGATATATCCTCAGGAACTAAAAGCAGACTGTTCTTTACTTTTTTCAGGTCAATAACAATCTCATTACCTTTTTTTTCTACTTGAATATCTTTGAATTCATCCTTCATACTTTTTTCTATCTTAGAAGGATCTTCAAGTGACATTACAACCTTGAATTCTTTCTTAACCATATCGAATTCCATCATCATTTCTCTAAGTTCTTTGATGAATTCATTCTCATTTTCATTGAGCTTTATTGATGTGTTTAATTTTTTTTCTATTTTATCTGATATATCTTTAAATGTCTTCTGATTGAGTTTTTCAAGCTCATTATCTTCCATGGATGTATATAACTCAAACTTTGTTTTATCAAGACCGACTACGTTTAAATTTAATACGTTACCTTTCAGGGTAATTTGCTTGGTTGTATTAGCACCTTTCAGAACAAATAAAGTAACACCGTTCATTGATGGAAGTGTATATCTTTCAATTTCAGCTGCATATATTAGCTTTGATCCAGTGAACAGTATCAATATTATCAATATATATTTTATCTTATCGTTTTTCATTATTATCACCTTCCTTATTATTTATTTATCAGAGTAGTTTTGTACTTCAAGTATTCATCATCTTCATTAGGCATATTTGTAAGAGCTTTATCAGCATATTGAGCATCTTTTTCCTCTAATATGCTCAATGCTTCAATTCTATTGACCTGATCAGGATCATTTAGAACCACATTATACAATGCATCTATACTTTTTTTACTCATCTCAGATTTAGATATCATTTTCATAGCTTTTCTTCTAATAAGCTCATCCTTGTCATTCAACATTGTATTTATCAAAGTCTCCTCATATTTATTTGTACCGGATTTATCCATTGCTTTAAGTGTCCTTAGTTTTACTCCGGGATTACTTTCATGAGCTATTAAATATTTCAGCGTTTTAATAATCACAGGATCGTTCTTTTTACCCTTTATAGTTTTGCTTGTACTTATGTCAAAATCGATCTGAATATCTTCACCCTTATCGTCAATTTCAAGATTATCAACTCTATAATTTTCCAATTGCCTGTCAGTTTCAGCGAACGGTGAACCTTCAATATAGTTAACCTGCTGTAAATTCGGATCCTCATTATATGAGCTGTTGAAATTATCATAACCTGAACTTTGGTCTGCTTGCTGTTTTTGACCGCTGAAATGATACATCGTAGCATAAAAAGTTAATAATACCACAGCAGCATATTTTAACACGATATTAAACTTAGCACGTTTTACAAAATCAAATACATTATTAGCTGATTTATCCTGTTCATCTACCAATTCAATATTTTTTATTTTATCGAATAATTGAGATCTGTTTGATTCCAAAAAACTACTTTCTGAGGATATGAAGTCTTCCTCTTTTATAAGGTCAGCATCTTCTTTCAGTTCTAAATAAAAATTTTTTAGCTCAGGATCGCTTCCTATCGCTTCCAGAATAGATCGCTTTTGTAATTCATCCTCAATTTCATCGTAAACAAGATCGAATATTCTCTCTTTTATATCTTTCATATTATCACCCATTATATAGTGTTAGTTGAAGTAAGTCTCTTTTTAATTTTCTGTACAGCTCTATGATAATATTTTTTAACTGTACCTTCGTTCAATGACAGTATCTCGGCTATTTCTCTGAATTTTTTGCCTTCATAACTCTTCATATAAACTACATTTTTCTGCTGAACTGAAAGAAGCTCTAACTCATTACGTACAACTTCTCTTGGATCCTTTTCAGCGAATATATCATCTTCTGCACTGTCATCTGCCAGAATATCCTCATTCAACTCCGGCATGAATACTCCTTCCACTTTCTGTCTTTTGGAGTAATGTGTATATGCTGTGTTCAATGCTATCCTGTAAACCCATGTGTAGAAAGAAGAATCTCCTTTAAAATTATCAAGGCTTCTATACACCTTTATAAAAGTATTTTGATAGGCATCAGCAGCATCAGCTTCATTTTTAAGTATATTCAACAGCATATCCATTATCCTTCTATCATACCTTGTTATCAGTTTTTCGAAAGCTTTATTATTACCTTCTTTCGCCTTTCTAATTAATTCCTTCTCGATCGATTGACTTACTATCATTTTTATTATTTCTCCCGGGAAAACAGCTGTTCAAAGCATTTGACAACTTTTTTCTAGAATAGTTGTCATTCTTTATTAACTTACTTGAGCATAAAGCTGAAATTATAAGAGTAAGGCCTGAACTTAAACTTATTCATTTCATACTTTACATGGATACCAGCTAATTGTTTTGCTTCTTTTTTTGATAATTTTTTAATTTTTATCATTTCGCTGATATGTTTTGAGTCGTTGCAGTACATGATTTTCTCCTTTCTTTTTTTTTCTCAATTTATAGACAAAAAAAATACAAAAAGGTTGTCATGTGTTTCATTAAACAAAATATATAGCATCCCTAAAGCTTTTGAAATAAAAAAAAGAGATCATGGTGATCTCTTCTGAATTTGATGATGAAGTTAAAAGGTTAACCGATCACTCTTTCGGTCTCTTTACCATCTTTATAATGTATCTCTTCTGTAATGTTTCCTTCTTTATCCCATTTGATAAATTTACCATTTTTTATATCATCTTTAAAATTCTCTTCAGATTTTATCTTTCCGTCTGTGTACCAGTTTAAAAATGTACCATTCATTTTTCCGTTTTCATAATATCCTTCGTATTGCTTATTACCGTTATCCCACCATCCTTCGACCTTGCCATCAACAATACCGTTTACAAATTTACCTCTACCTTTCATTTGACCATTTTCATACCAGTATATGCTTTCTCCGTCTTTCTCACCCATATTATAATTCTGCTCTATACTTTTTTGA
The DNA here is from genome assembly GCA_016937995.1 of Candidatus Delongbacteria bacterium. Classification (GTDB taxonomy): domain Bacteria; phylum UBA4055; class UBA4055; order UBA4055; family UBA4055; genus WTAK01. Next base: position 4,721 of record JAFGVM010000039.1, on the reverse strand, counting down.
CCGTTCATATACCAGTACTCAGCTTTTCTGTGATTTTTACCTTCTTTAAAATGTACTTGAGCTTTCAGTTGACCATTTTCATACCATTCTTTATTGGTACCATGAAAATTCCCATATTGATAATTCTCTTCCATTATAAGTTGACCTTCTTTGGTCCACTTAAAGCTCTTACCATGTTTTTTTCCGCTTAACCAGTATAATTCAAACTCTTTTTGTCCATTAGAATATCTGTATATCATCTGACCGTTCAATTTACCAAGTTTATAATTTTTCTCCTGGAACAATAAGCTGTCATCAGTGTATCTTACACTTTTTCCTGTGAAAGGAACGCTTTTCATGAATTCATACATAATCCCGTCTTTTTCTTTCAATTTGTCCCATGATACTACTCTTACAGGTCTTTCCGATCCAATATTATTATCATCGTTTGAGTTGTTTTCATTATTTTTTGTACATGAAAATAATAATACAACGACAAATACAACAATTGAGATTTTCTTTAATGATTTAAACAATTCTAAATTCATGACCATCCCTATATACATTTAATTAATATCATTCTCTTTGTACTGAAATATAACACCGAATGTTTCTTTATTCAATTCATTCTTTAAATAAAAAAAAGAGACCCGAAGGTCTCTTTCTTTTTACCATATAATATAACTTGATATTATCTAGCAGATCCTACTTTTACTGTTACTTTTGGTGTTGATTTTGTAGAATTTGTAGCAACAATATAATAGAATAGTTTAGCCTGATCAGCAGCAACTGTATACTGATTAGTTCCAACTGAAGCGGCTAATGTGAATGTTCCGTAAGGATCATCTGATGAATAAACATCATATCCTGTTGCGTAAGCAGAAACATCCCAATCAATTACAAGATTAGAACCTGCAATGCTGGTAACTACATTTGCGGGTACTTCTGGATCTTGTGTTGTTATCGGTCCAACAGTCATTGTAACAGGTACAGATACCGGATCTGATCCAGGAGCTGTAATGTTAATATTTGCAGTATAGTCACCTTCAACGATAGTAGCACCATTTGTATCGTAACCAACTGCGATAACATCATTACCTGTAGTAGTAACAGTACCTGAAGTTGATGTTCCACCGTCAAGAGTCATCCAGTCAAAATCAATTGCCTGTGGTCCGTAAACCACAACATTATCAATTAACCAGTTTCCTGTTTGACCTGTAGATCTTGTGATGTTTCCAATGAATCTTATCTTCATGTTGTTACTTACGTTTGGAAGTGTGATATGAGGACTAACTGTTGTTGATGTAGTAGCATGATAAACTTGTACCCAGTTAGTTCCACCATCGATAGAATACTCAACATCGTTATAACCACCGGTTCTAACATTAGATGATTGATCAAAGTCAAGACTCAAAACACTTGCTAAAGTTCCGTCAAATGCTGCAGATTCTAAGTAATGTAACCCTTGAACAGCAACACGTGCACAAGTTCCGGTAAGTCCTGTTGCAGTAGCCCAACTACCAGGGTTGTTAACGTAAACAAGACCTGATTCAAAGTCATTTGACTCAACAGTAACATCAGCTTTTGCTTTCATTCCCGGCCATGTCAGGTACTCATATACAGCATTGTATGTATAATCAAATCCACCTTCATTTGTAAGTGTAAGATTATCAGAAGCTGTATCATCAAGAGGTAATGACTCATCCAAAGGATTAGGATTAGCAACAATAACACCAGGAGTTAATTGATAGTTAGTTGTAACGGCTCTTACGTGATAAAGAGTTCCTGTCTCTTTTTCCCATGTTAAAGCTGAACCGTTCTCCATGTATAACTGAAGATAAGCTTTTCCATAATCGTAACCTTGATACTCAGATGGAGCACCTGAAGTAGTACGTGTTACATCTGAAGGTCCACCTGTTGCACAAGTAATACCGATGTAGTAGTCACCTGTATAGTCTGTTAAAGCTGGATATCCGCTTAGGTCAATATATGCCCACTTATTAGTTTCAGCTAGAGTAGCAGGGTTAGGTACCTGTAAAGGTGTGATAACATCAGCACCAGGTAGACCACCGTTGTCAGCCCATACGTGAATCATCATATCCGAGTTGTCGTCCGGTTGACTTACATCATCATAACCTCTGATAACAACACCAACGATATCTTCGTGGAATGAATAGCATTTGTTAGCGTGAGCTACATAATCATACTGAGCAGTAGTAGTTACAAGCTCAGAGTAGTAACTTACGATTCCATCATCAAATTTCTGATGTAGACCGGCGTAGTACTCGTGATGTACTGAAGTACTTTGGTTGCTTGCCGGTGCCGTATCTTGGCAGTCAAACCAGAATTCTACATGATCTCCAGGAGTTTGTTCAGGAATAGTGAAATAATAAGTATCACCAAGAATCTGCCAAGCAGATACTGATTGACTTCCGCCACCGTTAACACTATAAATAACGCTAGCATAATCGATTCCTGTAAAGTCAGTAATATCTGAAGTTATTTCAAAACCTTCAGGATTGTTGTCGTAATAATCTTTTTCCTTAGAATAGAACACATAAGGCGGTGCAAGATCAGTTGCTGATGGCATAATATTGATATCATCAATGTTAGAACCTTCAGTATTATAACCAGGGTCAGAAATGAATAAGAATCTGATCCTAACATTGCTTTCACCCGCATAAAGACCTAAACTGATATTTTCCTGAGCCCAGGCAGGAGTTTCACCATCCCATACCTTGATTGAAACCCAGTTGATACCATCTTTACATGTTTGTAGGTGCATGTAGTCGAAACTTAACTCGATGTCATATCTGAACCAGAAGTCCACAGACGCATCAGCTGCTGCTGAAAAGTTTAGACCAGGAGCGATCTCACCAACAGATCCACCCATTGGTAATTGGTCAGTATTATCAACATAGTTTCCGCCAGGGCTTTCTGATAATGAATAAGTTCCGCTGATCTTATAGTCAGTATCAAGTCCCCATCCGTCATTTAACATCCACTGTCCATCTCCACTTTCAAAATCATCGTGGAATTCAGTTACGGAAGCACAAACAATAACTGAAGAAGACATAGAAGCTAAAGTAGTATAAGGAACAGAAGGGTAAACAGTTTTTACGTAATAAGTGTGAAGTCCGTCACCGGTAGCAGTAAATACTTCCTGGAAAGACTCAGTAGAAACAGTTGCCTGTAATACGTCGTCTCTGTAAACTTCGTACTCAATGTCAGCTACTGTGCCTTTTGAAGGGTCATCCCAAGTAACAGTAACTGTTCTGTTGTTGTTTAACGCTAAAACGTTCTGCGGTGCGAACCAACCGCTCTCAGTCCCTAAGTGGATAACTGAAATTGCATAGTGCTGCATATTTGAATATAGTCCACCCCAAGGCATAACATGAGTATCTGAAACATCATAACTCCAAGTATCACGAACAATAACCTTTGGATTTAATTCATCTGTGTTATCATAACCATAACCTGTCATAGAGTGACCTTCGATCTGAACGATCACAGGTAAACCCTGATCGATCTCGTTCATATACATTTCGAAAGTAAATCCACCAGTTGCAGGACCCAAATCAGGATCATCATCAGGATCGTTATAACCTGTGATTGTTCTAGTGTAGTTCAAGTCAACTGTGTAACCTAAAGCTTCCCAAAATAATCTTAGACCATGGATACCGTCTCTTAAAGCAGGAGTTGAAGCTTCAGATCCAACATAGTCATAAACACCACCCGGACTACTCCAGATAGAAGTACTACCATCAGAGTTTTCCCAGTTATACCACTGGTTGGTACCCATGTAGTCAGCAGTACAAGCGCTATAAGTGTCATTTTCATAGTAAGTGTGCTCTGCCCAAGCTCCATAATACGGATCTGTTGCTTCATCACCGTAGTTTGTCCAATAGTCATCAGAGTGACCATTCTTGTCTCTTCCGTCAACACCATTGTTTGTACCGGCTATTGGATTTTCTGAAGTACCTGTTGTAGATGCTTGAGAATTCCATGTTGCGTTTGTCGCAGGTGCAAGTGGTCCAAGAGGACCGGTGTAAGCGTTAACAACACCGTGATGGTCGTAATATGCTGCTAACATTGCTGTTGCTGTCGCTGTACAACCGTATGCCCAATCATATCCCGGAACATTGTCCAATGCAAAGAAAATACCTTTTTGCATTGTTTTAGGTGGTGTGTAATCACTTACTGGAAGTACTGCAGGCGGATAACCTGCAACTTTTCTCATCGTTATCTTGTTTCCGTTCTCATCTACCATGTAACGCTTTTCGATCAAATTACTCTTTTGAGCGTACAATCCGGATGCGATAAGAACTAAAGCTACAAGAAGAAGCTTTCCTAGTCTTTTTAACATACTCTCCTCCGTTTAGTTTTCTAGTTTTGCTTTTATTATGATTTTTGTCATTTACTATTCCACTCGGTTAAAATAAAGAAAATTAACGAAACTGTCAACAATTTAATTTATTAATTTAAGCAAGTCTTCATTTGCAGTAGACGAGTGCGGGTATGCGAAATACCCGTACTCTTTCTCAGTTTTATTTAACCAGAACCATCTTTTTTGTAATGCTTGTCTCAGGAGTCACTAATTTATAATAGTAAACTCCGCTGTTCAGCATAGAAGCATCAAAATTGACCTTGTGAAATCCTTTTTCAAGCTTATCATCAACAAGTGATGCAACTTTTTCACCTGCGACATTAAACACTGTCAAATTTACTTTTCCTGTTTCCTT
>JAFGVM010000038.1 GCA_016937995.1 Candidatus Delongbacteria bacterium | reverse complement strand
CTGCACTTAGATAAATTGGGATTTTATCTACCTGTGACAGAGCAGAAGATCTATGATCTGAACGGAGATTTTATCTTCGATGCAAGAACTGTAAATTTTAATGATGTTTCCGGTAAAATAGATAATGGAAGCTTTGATCTCAACGGAAGTTTTGATATCAATAATAAACTTATCGAGAATATAAATATCACTGCAAAAACAACATTACTGCCGATAAGCTATCCAGATCACTTTGATGGAGCAGTTAACTTAGATCTCAGTTATGCAGGGAATTTATCAACAGGGAAATTAAATGGTAATATAATCGTTGAGGATGCTCTCTATTTTAAAGATTTTGACCCGTTCGGTAATATCTTCAGCGGACAGAATAAAAAAACAATTACAGTAAGTTCAGAGAAAAAACAACTGCCGAACATCAGCTTAAACTTAACTTTAAGAAGCCGCAGGACACTAGTACTTGATAACAATTTTGCTTTCCTTGAATTAAAACCTGATCTGGACATAACCGGGAATCTGAATTCTCCACTGATATCAGGCAGAACTAAAATTGAAAAGGACGGATTCATTGTTTTCCAGAAAAATACTTTCGCCATAAACAAAGGGATCCTTGATTTCAACCCTATCTACGGAATGCTTCCAACAGTTGACATACAAAGTGAAACAAAAGTTAATGATCACAGGATATTTTTATCTGTCTCTGAAAACCTGTCCAATCCAAAATTCTCATTAACTTCTATACCAACAGAAAGTGATGCTGATATTTTGTCCATATTATTATTCGGAAGAAAAGCTGATGAGTTTGTCTCAGGTACTAACGGTGTTGCAGTTACAAAAGAAAAACTTGTAGCCGACTGGCTTTACAATACATATCAGAAAGATATTGCAAAAAAAACAGGTCTCGATCAAATTGAACTAACCGTTCCCAATAATTTTTCAGCTACAAAACCTCAAGGTTACGGTTTGACGGTCGGAAAGAATATCTCAGACCGTTTGGTTTTAAAATATTCAGTTGTTAATAACTCATCAGAGTTCGTACAGAAAGGAATAGCAGATTATAAATTGTTGGAAAATATTGTATTCAGCGGTTTCCAGTCAACTGACAATCAATTTGGTGCAGAAATAAAATACAGGTTGGAATTCAGATGATGAGATATCAACCGAAAATATTTTATATAATAATTCTGATCATTGTAAAACTTACCTTTGCTCAAAATGACTTAGGCATAAAAAATGCGATTGAAGCTGAGAGAATATCTGAAATTAAATTTAATAATATTTACCCCTACTTTTCTTCAGAACTTTTAGACAAGATGTCAATATATCCGGGATCTGTTTACGATTCTTTAAAAGTTGAAAACCAAAAAATAATTTTAACTGAGTTTTTTAGAAGAAAAGGGTATGATTCGGTAAATGTTAATGTTCGAAGAGAAAGAATATCCGATAGATTATCTAAGATCCATTTCGATGTATTGAAAAGTGAATATTTTACTTTGGATAAGATCGATATTACCGGAAATAAATATTTCTCTGCTTTCAGATTAAAAAAAGAACTCAGAATTTATTGGAGAAGTTTTTTGCCGGGCGAAAATGGACGGTTTTTACTTGAAGAATTTGATGCAGGTAAAAAGGATCTGGAAAATTTCTATAGGGATTTTGGATTCGCTGATGTTGAAATAACTGAGAGTGTTATTAAAGACATTACCAATAGTACTGTAAAAGTTCATTACGATATTAATGAAGGACCATTGTATAAGATCACTTTGACCGGTACTAAATTCTACTCTTACGGTAATCTAAAAAAAGATACTGATAGGATCTATAAAGGAAGAAGGGGAACTGTCGCTGTAAGGCAGATCGTAAGATCAATTAAGCAAAAATATCAAGCTGAAGGTTTCAATGACGTTAAAATTGATTGGAAGGAAAAAAATATTCCTTATGATGATCATATAGTAAAAGAGATCAATATTTCTATTAACGAAGGAGAAAGAATTGTTTTAAGTAATATCAATTATTTAGGCAACGATTCATTTACAGGATCAGAATTGAAACCATACTTAAACAGTGTAATATCAAGATGGTGGAGATCGACAGATTACTTTGATAAATATGCCTGGGAAGATGATATTAGAAATATTACAGCATTTTACGGACAAAATGGATTCATTTCTTCAAAGATAAACGGTAGCTTAAAGTATTCAACTGACAAAGATAGTGTTGAAATAGAATTAAATATTAACGAAGGTATCCAGACCCTGATAAACACGGTCAAATGTGATTCTTTGGACAGTATTATCTCTGATAAAGAAAGAAATAAGATCACTTCAATTACTAAAACTCCTTACAATTATAGAAAGATCAAGGATAAGACTGACTATTTGAAAGGATTACTTGCTACAAAGGGATATTTATACGCATCAGTTGATCATGAGATAATATTTAACTCTGACAGTTCTGAAGTAGATATTGTATTTAATGCGACTCAAGGAAAGATAGCTACTACAGGAGAAATTTATCCAGTTGGAAATTTAAAAACAGATCCTGAAACCATTAAGAAATTATTACAAATTACCCCTGGAAGTTATTTTTCGATCCTTGATATGTCGAAAGGTCAGAGAAATTTGAGGAATCAAAAGATCTTCAGATCAGTGAGTGTTAGGACTCCGGGATTGTCACTTGAAAAAGACACTCTCGATATTTTAGTTAACATAGAAGAATATCCATCGTATTATTTCCAAAGTTCAGGTGGATATGAAAGTTCTATGGGTCCGTATCTGAGTGCTTTAATCGGAGATAAAAATATTTTTGGTAAGAATAAAGAGATCAGTCTAAAAGGAGAACTTTCTTTTACTAAACAATCTGCGACACTAGGGTTTATCGATCCGGCATTATTCCATCCTGATCTATCAGGGAATTTTTCAACCTATTGGGAAAGAGAAAAAGATTTCAATATTGATTATGAAACTACAATATTGGGTATCGGAACAGGATTAAATTATAACTGGGAAAATAATTTGCAGAGTTTAGCTCAGATCCAAATTGAGAATAGAGAGCTTCTGGAAAAAACTGTTCAGTTAGAAGATTCAGCTTCAACAAGGAATATCGGAAGGTTAAAACTTATACATATCTGGGACAACAGAGATTCATTCCTTTTACCTAAAAAGGGTATTTATTCTACTCTTGAAACAGAATTTTCAACAGGTATCAATAATAATCAAGATGACTTTATAAGATACAAATTCGATCTGAAATACTTTTACTCACCATTCGAATTTTTAACTTTAGCATTTTCCACTAAATTTAATTTCATACAAGAGATCGACAAAGATTTTCAACCTGCTGTTGACCAGCTGTTTTATCTTGGAGGTACAGGAACAGTTCGGGGTATCAAAGAAAATATATTCCTTACCGATGCAGATGGCAATTCTGTCGGAGGGAAACTTTCTGCTCTTTTATCTGCTGAGGCAAGAATTGAATTTAGAAAGAATTGGGAACTTCCTTTATTCGTTGATACAGGATATATTGCTCACAGCTATATTGAGAACAAAGATAAGATCCGGACAACCGTAGGTTCGGGTTTAAGATACATCACCCCTATTGGAGCTATGGGGATATTATATGGATTCCCGACAGATGTTAAAGACAGCTACAAAGACGGAGTCTTCCACTTTTCTTTAGGATATACTTTCTGATCTGCTTTTGTTATAATAAAGCTTTCAGAGCTGCTTCGTAATCAGGTTCATCTACGATATCACCAACCTGCTCAGTATAAATTATCTTACTATTCTCATCCGCTATGATCACAACTCTTGAGTGAAGACCTCTTAAAGGACCGTCAGAAATTTCAAGACCGTAATTCTTTCCGAATTCACCATCAACATAGTCTGATAATGTTATTACATTTTCCAATCCTTCAGCTCCGCAGAATCTTGCCTGTGCAAAAGGAAGATCACGTGAAATGCATAGAACCTTAGTATTGTCCATCATACCTGCTTCGGCATTGAATCTTCGCACTGATGCTGCACAGGTTGGAGTATCGAGGCTTGGAAATATATTGAGAACAAGTTTCGTATTCTTATAATCAGAAAGATAAACTCTGATAAGTTTATCTGTTACAAGTGTAAATTCTTTAAGACTATCCCCTACTTTTGGAAGTTCGCCAATAGTATTGATCGGATTACCTTTTAATGTTATCTGTGCCATGTGTTGCTCCTTTTATTATTTTGTTAAGTTAGAAGTCAGAAGTCAGAAGTCAGAAGTCAGAAGTTAGAAGTCAGAGGTCAGAAGTTAGAAGTCAGAGGTTGCTCACAACTCACAACCCAAAACCCACAACTGAAAAAGTCATATTGAGTTTATCGAAATGTAGACTTTTTCCCATTATCCGCTGTTACTCTTTAGAAATATTTGCTCCCTGTATCCGTTTCTTCATAGCTATTCGTAGCAGAAGTATCTATCTCTGAAAATCCTGAATATGGAGTTTCTGATCTGTAAATTCTATAGTACGAAGCTCCTGAAACTATATCCCAGTTCAGTGTATTACCAGTGATTGTCAAATTAACAGGAGTACCAAGTATCTCAAGATCGCTCAAAGGTCTGATGTATACTCCATCTCCGATAGAACCTGCATATAAATTACCATCATATATCTCAAGTGAAGCTATATATTTAATTGTCAGACCTGAATTAAATTCTTTCCAGGTAAGTCCATCATCCATTGAGTAGAAAACTCCAAGTGGCTTAGAGCAAGCTATCAGTGTACCATTATGATCAAGTATATTTCTTACGTAAAGTGAATCGTTAAGCCCGTTATTCCTAGCACTCCAGTTCAGTCCTTTATCTGATGAAACATAAACTCCGGCATTTCCTGTACCTGCAAATAAAAGTGAATCCTTCTGTAGTAGAGTTTCTATCCAGTCAGTAGGTAAACCGTTATTCCTTGGGGACCAGTTTGATGCATAATCATCCGAGTAGAAAACTCCCCCGTTCCCCGTTCCTACGAAAAGTGTATTTCCGTTCTTCTCCATTGCCCAAATTGATGTACTTATACCTGAGTTCCTTGCTGTCCAGGTAGAACCATCATCATTAGACCTGTAAACTCCTTCATCTGTTCCTGTGAAAAGAATTGAATCTTTATAAACTATCACTTTCACGTCTGAACTTAGAAGCCCATTATTCTTTCCTACCCAATTGTACCCATTGTCGAAGGAACCGTGAATCCCTCCTCCTCCCAGAGTTACGAACATATCTGTACCATTTGAAGCAAAGCTACGTACTTTCCCTCCTATCGGACCGTTTGTCTTAGTCCATTGAGCATATGACAAAAAAGTTATAAGAAGAATTGAAACTTTAATAAATTTAAACACTACCACTCCGATTCATAGATCTGAAAATCATTATCAATATTTTCCTGCCTTACAGTAGGTTTTTGCTTGTTGTTGGTTAGTTTAGTCACATTCTCTGTAACGAATTCGCTAAGCTCTGAAGCTGCGATCACTCCGTCATAGTTAAGGTCAGCTTTTGTATTCTTAAGGCCATCAATTACACTAAAAGTAAAGACACCGTTTTTCCATTTATCCGATTCAAGAGCATATTCTGCACCTCCTGAGGCAGAAATAACGATCGCACCATTGCTTCTTCTAAGATCACTGAACATCTCTCTCATCAGATCATATGAATTATCAAGACCGATACTCTCTTTCCTTTTGATCTTTTTAATTTTGATCGCTCTTGTTTTTATTGAACCTTCGGCTACAGAATTATTTACTACAAGCTCTGCATCAGGTTTATCGATCTCACCTGAATGACAGGTATCGATCATTAATATTTTGTTCCTTGAACGTGCTGACTCAAGAAGTTTATCGATCTCACCATAAGGTAGAGCTTTACCTGAAGGAGATAAAAAATCAGTATCACAAGTTGCATAATAATAATTTAGGTCATCATCAAGTAAACCATGACCTGCAAAGAAAACTATCACAGTATCATCAACCTTGGAGTCTTTTAGAAAGTCAGAAGAATCTATAATATTTTCCTTCGTACCGTCGGTATCAAGAATAGCCTTAGTGTAAATTTTGTTGAACTGCTTAAAATCAGTATTGAAAAGATCTGCTATATCTCCTGCGTCTTTAGATGCGTAATTAAGGTTATATTCTGGTGTTGTGAATTTTGAGACTCCTATACTCAGAACATACAGGTCAGGCTTTTCAACTTTGCCAGTATAAGTAATATCAATATCTTTGACAATACTTGAAATACCTTTTTCATTAGTGCAGGAAATTTTAATAAGGTTTTTACCTTTTGACAATTCTATTTCGATCTCTTTATTGTATTCTGAAGTATTCTCACTTCTGAGATCGTAGACTTCGCTGTCATGTATAGGAACATTGTTCACGAAAATATTTATACTCTTAAGTTTATATTTATTATCTTTAGCGGAAATTCTGAATTTTAAATCCTTCTCTTCTGAATAAAATGGTATATTTTTTTTCATAATATTTATTTCTGGAACATTTGCTTCGGCTGACAGATCTTTCTCCATAATTCCTAATTTTTCAAGCCTGTTTCTGTATGATTTGCTAAGAATAGCTATCTGTTGAATATCTTCAGGAAATAGCCTTTGGTAGATTATGTCAGGTCTGTTGTATATCAAGTCAAAATTCTCGTAAGCGAAATATTGAAGCCCTCCTGTAAAATGGAATAGGTTGACAAGTGATTTTGAAACAGAATAATAATTATCAGGGGTCAAGATCAGATAATCATTAGGATCTGTCTGATATAGAGTAACGATCTTATCACCTGTCGATGCCTTCCAAATCTGAAGCTCTTTTCCGATTCTTGTATATAGTTTTTTATCATCTTCTGAAAATTTCATGGAATAAAGATTAAAATCCTTTATCTCATTAGAGAAAAGTTCTTTCCCTAATGTAATATCTGTAATTTTAAAATTCTTAACACCGTTATCAATACCATAAGAAGCAATTAGTTTTTTATTATTGCTCAATTTTACAGTGTACAGCTCGTCATTGTGAAGTTTTAATGTCTTGATCACTTTTGGTTCACTTTTCAGGTTCTTCCAGTAACCTGAAGCATCTTTTAATACAACTGTTCCTAATTTTTTATCAGACACGGTGAACATTTTCATGTCTGAGCTAATATCGTTACAATCAATAGCACTAATCATATCAAGTTTTTTCTGATTAGTATTATTTACAACAATATGATCATTTTCATTCACACTATAACATAATTTTTTACCGTCTGGAGCTAGGAAAAGTCTCGAGACAGACCTGAAGGTTGCTGCATAAGCCCACCAGTTATTCATGATCATATTATTCTTCAGATCCCATCTATACAGCTTATCAGTAGTGCCTATAAACAGTTGTTCTCCATCTTTAGAAAATGTCAGAGAATTAACATAATCAAACTCATTATGCCTTATTTCAGTAAGTAATTTCAGGTCAGGCATACTCCATACATATACTTTATTCTTTTCATGCCCAGTTGCAACTTTTTTTCCATCTTCAGAAATTGCCAGGCATCTGCAGTTCTCATTAAATTCTGCTGATTTAAGTATACCAAGCTTTTTCATATCCCATACTGTAACGAATTTATAAGCTGCTGTTATAAGATATCTACCTTTGTCGATCATTATAAACTCGTCATCGAAATATTGAGTTTTTACACTTGAGATAGTTTTCAGCAATTTCAATGATTCAAGGTCAAAGTACAATATTTCTCTGTCGGTCAGACCAACGATCAAATTACCTGATCTATGGTCAGCTACTACACAATTAACTTCAGAACTGACTTTGACCGTGTTCAGTACCTTCTGCGTTTGAAGATCGAACACGATAAAATTATTCGAATTATCTTTTGCTATGATCTTTGAATTGTCAGCAGATATATACTTGGGACGGATCAATTTGTCCTTGATCTTGTAAGTTTTTAAAAGGTTGAAATTTTTCATGTCGTATAACTCAAAATCATTGTCAAAACCGATGATGAGATATTTATTGTCTTTACTTGGTATTAGTGCTCTGATCCATCTGTGATTCAAAAACAATTCCTTTACCACACGATTCGTTTTCCAGTTCTTTACTGTAATGAATCCCTGTCTTGTTATAAGAGTCAGATCTGTACCGCTTATATGGGTTGTATTGTGTGCTTTTTCATATTCTAAATTAATTTTCTTTGCTCCAATTACACTTAAAGTATTTATGTCCCAAAGATCATAATTTTTACCATCGGATGTGATCGCAAAATCACATTCTGTGTTAAAGAAAATCGTATTGAGTCTAAGTCCATAAGCTAATTTTTCTTCTTTCAAAAGTACATCTTTTTCTACGTCATAGATCCTCAGACTTCCTTTTCTGTCAGTTATTACGATCCTTTTGCTATTTTCAAAATATTTGAATCCTGTAATAATGTCTTGAAAACCATCAAAATTCCTTAATTGTTTTCCTTGCCTAAGGTCCCACATTGAAACTGCATTTACAGGATATCCTGCTTCACAGAAAAAATATTTTCCATCATCAGAAATAACAATATCGTCAACACCTGAAGATATCGAGTTTTGTATTATCGGTTCAAGTCCGACTAATTTGGTTATAAGAAATATCAGGGGAAAAAGAATTAATATTCTTCTCATGATTACCTCTAATTGTTTAAATTTACTATAAGCAATAATATATGAGTCAAAATTACGTATCACAATACAAATAAAAATTTCAATTATTGAATTTCTTCTAATTTTAGCATAAATTATTTCATATAAAAAAACGGAGGACTGATGAATTACGTTAAAATGATACTGATTATAATACTATTTCATTTAACAATACTCAGGTCTGAATTTAAAGATTTTACTTCATCATCAGGATTTCAAATG
>JAFGVM010000037.1 GCA_016937995.1 Candidatus Delongbacteria bacterium | reverse complement strand
TGTTTATGACTATACAGTTACTCAGGATTCAATTGAGATAGAAACTTATGACAGTACAAGAACAGTGGTTTTTTACAACTATAAATTTGTTCTTCATAATAAAAATTACGGTAAAGAGAATTATATCGCAGTAACAGCAATAGATCACGGTGATCCTATAACAGAGACACCGTCAATGCAATCTGACCCCCGATCTAATGCAGTTTCAATAATTCCGAGTAAACTTACATATACGTCAGATATAGTCGTATTCCCGAATCCATACAGGGATGATGTTGACTATCAGGCTCTGGACTGGGAAAATATTGACGGTGGGACATGGTTTGAGAAAGACCGTAAAATAATGTTCATGAATCTCCCCAAAAGATGTATCTTAAAGATATATACACTGGCGGGAGATCTGGTAAAAACCATTACTCACAATGGAAATGCAGCTACAGGAACACCTTATCAACAGGGTGTTTATGGTGCATACTGGAATTTCATAACAGAGAATAATCAGGCTGCTGTTTCAGGGATCTATTTGTTCAGTGTACAGGATGTGGACAGTGATTTTGAGTACGTTGGGAAATTTGTAATTATTAAATAGTGACCAGTAGGGAACGCAGGAATGCGATCCTCTACTGAATATCTAACATCCAACACGGAATGATCAAGGTTCAGTGACGATTCAACGTATACGAAAAGACCACAAGATTATTTAATACAGAGTACACAGGGACAATATGAGGGTGTTCTAATAAATCTTACGACCGGATCATTTCTTTAAATCTGTTTCCCCGTTCTTCAAAATTTTTGTAGGTATTATAGCTTGATGATGCAGGGGATAGTAAACAGATAGACCCTTTAGGGGTGTATTCAAAAATAAATGCTTTTATGGAATCAAGGTCATTCGCAAAGAAACACTTTATCGTTCTACCTTCTTTTTCGATCGTGGTATAAACTTTGTAGTTATCCACTTTTAATTGAAATCCCTGTTGCAGGATCTCTTCAAATATCATTATTCCTGTTTCGGGTAAAAAAAAGATATTCTTAATATCAGATGTATCGATCTCTTTGGCTAATTCAGTAAAAGTGATTTCCTTGCCACGAAAAAAACCTCCGAGTATAAGGGACCCAACCTTATTATTAAAAGTTTTCAAAGCTGCAATAGTGGTCTGAGGGATAGTGGAAATAGAATCGTTATAAAACTGTATATTTCTTATTGTTCCGCAGTATTCAAGTCTGTGTTCCAAACCATTGAAAGTATAAATACTCTGAATAATGTGCTCAATCCCGCAACCGGTCATAATACATGCTATTGCTGCTGAGGAAACATTGTATAAATTATGAATTCCTTTAAGTTTCAGTTTATCCGCTTTAAACTCAAAAATATTATGTTTTCCTTCAATTTTATACTCAATTTGTGCTATCCCGTTATTCATATCTAATGTGAAAGGGATCTTTTTGGATCCGGTCTCCAGCACAACAAATTCTTTCTTTGGATATATGACGAATTCATTACCATCGTTCACAATATTCATCTTTGCTTTAGCATAGCTGCTCATATCTTTATAAAAGTCAAGATGTTCAGGGTAAATATTCAGAAGGATACTCAATCTTGGTGCTCTACTGATGAACTGTAATTGATGTGATGATAATTCAAGGACAACGACAGTATTCTTTGTAATATTTTTTATCAGATCAAAACATGGTACACCGATATTTCCACCTAAAAGTGCGTGCTTGCCGGAATCAATAAGAATTTTATGGGTCAATGTAGCTGTCGTACTTTTTCCCTTTGTACCTGTGATACCTATAGTTATCCTTCCGAATTCTTTTAAAAAAATATCGGTCTGGGATGAAATCCTGTTTTCAAATTTGGAAATGAATTCATTACTTAAAGAAATTCCTGGACTTTTTAAGATGATATCAAAATCACCTTCGATCTTTTCAGGATCAATACCAGAGATCAACTTGATCCCTTCAACCTTAAACGAATCACTCAGGTCTCTTTTATCATAGATGGAAATATTTTTCGGAGTAAAATTTTTGGATATGAACTCGAATGAAGATATTCCTTCCTTTCCATATCCAAGGATCAGAATCTTCTTATCGTTGAAATATTTTTCCAGTTTATTTGTGTTCATTTTTAACCTTCGCATCATTTCGATAAGATTTTTTTGAAAAATCACTCAATGAAAGGTTCAACACCGGACTTTGAGTAATTGAAATCATTTGTATGGATAAGCCGTCGTTACATTTTTTCATAAAGTAAATTGTTAAATCCTTCATTCAAAAGATTTTCTCTGCTGTAGAACTGCAAAAGTATGTCGAAATCTTTCAACATATTTTTGAATTCTGAACTGTATTTTTCTTTAAACAATTCAAGAAGATGAGGTAATTTATTTTCAGTATAGTTCTGAACAGTATAGGCAAGAGCAGCTTTGATCTCCCGGTGAGTCCCTACACATTCGAACGGTTTTATGTCTGTGTCTCCGATCAGTTTAATTAGCTCTGGTTCAAGCTTTCTGTTCTCAAAAAGATCCTCGCCAAATATTTTTCTCATTTTAGCAGCAGAAATGAAAGGTGAAAGAATTATAAAAGTAAACAGGCATTTAGAGCAGTTACGGCACCATTCATTCGTTTTACTGCCGACATTACAGCTTCTAAAACTGTAGTAATGTGCTTCGAACCTGCTGAACAATTCAGCTATCTTAAGTTCATAGACCGGTCTGAGAAAACTGAAATAATTTAATTCCGGGTGGATAAATTCTACTATGTAATCATGCAGTGCCTTCTCAGCTTCAAATGATTTTGAATACTGATGGTTTACCTCGATCCCTGAGAAATGAACATTTCCCTCACTTGCACTGTTCTCGTTCGACAGAACAATATTCTTTTTTTTGTGGATAACAGATGCTAAAGTTGTCACGAAAGCCAGTAATGCTGAAAACGGTGTATGACCGTTAAGATAACCTTTTTTGTTTAGTTCCAATAGCTTTGGATCAAGTTTTCTCAGGAAGGAAATATAATTACCGTATCCTGCTGACCTGACACTGTCAATTGAAGCATCTCTTGGGTTAAGGATAAACGGTAAATTATTGTTTTCGTTCTTAAGTAGCTCCAGGGTCACAACAGAATCCTTTCCGCCTCCGACAGGAATAATACATCCGTCAGATAAATTAGATTTCAATTGTTCATATTTTATCTCTGAATCAACTACGAATGAAAATAATTCATCAGGAGTTGTTTCTATCTGATTAGTATATAAAAATTCACCGAGGCCGTTGAAATAAATATTTTTCCAGAACTTAAGCTGTTTTTCGTTCAAATAACCCGCTTTGATCACTATAGTCGGGGAACAGCAGGCTTTATAGTAACTGATCAATTCCATCATACCGATGTTGAAGATAATTACTTCCAGCATCCCGGGATCGGTATCATTATTCAGAGGTACGATAATTTCAGGGGAGAATTTTATATCGTCAGATTGGGTAAAGCTGAATTTAATTACAAGCTCAGTATCAAGTTTTGAGTATGAAAAACCTTCAAATGTAAAAGTCGGGTATTTTTCTCTCAGTGAATGGAATTTTTCTATCATTTTAAGTTTTTGTAGTCTTTTCCAATGATAAGTGTTACGTCTATATCCACGATATCTTTATTTATCTGCAGTATTACGTTGTTGTCAGTAATACCCAGTTTCTTTGCCAGATCAAATGCCGGTTTCATATTTTTAATTCTGCTTAAAATGATAGAATTGATATAATTCTTATCGGCATTTCCTGTTTCTCTGATATCATATTTTATATTTCTGAGCCTGGTTTTCCACTCGCTCGCAAGTCCCGATTTTCCGCAACCGTTCAATATACTTACTCTTACAGGTCTGTCAAGGTCTGAATAATCAGTTGTTTTGATCGAATTGGTATCAGCCTGAGAATTATCCTCATCTACACCTGCATTCTCGTAAATATATTCGGTATCATTTGATAAAAAGCCGGACCTAATGAAGTCGTAATTTTTGTAGATAAGGAAAACGGTCTGAAAAATTAACAGAAGCACAATGATATATAGAAGCCAGTTAGACTCTTTTGTTTCAGTTACAGGTGTTTTTGTTTTTCTGATCCTTGGCATAGTCCTTTTCCGGTTTATTCATCGGTTGACGGTGATAAAAAACTTGATCCGAAGGGTCTGTTCAGAGATTCGAATAATATATCATTCGGTCTATAAGTTTTGTATCCGATCTGTAAATGGAACTGATTGTTGGGTCTATAATCAAAAGTTGCAGATTTTAAATATATCTGTGCAGGATCTTCCTCTCCGGGAACAGTAAATGAGGAATAAGGTGTATATGACATTCCAACTTCCAATCTGAGATTCATCGGATCGGAGATACGGTAGTTTATTCCTGCAACATATTCATTGATGAAAGTCGAGTTACTTCCGAAAGTTGAATAATTCATAGAAAATGAATGATCCACTGATATCTTCGACATATCAAATAACGAACCTGATGAAGGAGTTATTAAATTCATTCTAGGATCAAAGGATTCAACATCAGCTTTAAACTGGGCAAAAGTAAATCCGAACAGGATCATTGTTAACACAAATATTATTTTTTTCATTTTGTTACTCCCGTAATTCTGAACTTGATCCAGAATCTTTGATTTCGGGTGTAAAATTTTACACCCTACTAAAACGTTAATTAATTCTGTTTTCTTGCTAAAATTATACTTTCTGCCTCTTTCAATTGTTCAATAGTATTTATTCCCAGGATCTCAGTATTGTCCTTGATCAAATAAGTTAATACTTTTTTGCCTTTATTCTTCAAAATTGCTATAACATCAGTCAGATAATATTCGTTTCCCGCATTGTCGGACGTAATACTGTCCAGAGAGGTGAAAAGATCCTTCAGATCAATGATATAAACACCTGAATTTATTTCCTTTACCTTTTTTTCCTCTTCAGTTGCATCCTTCTGTTCAACTATCTTTAAGATCTCACCTTCCTTATTTGTGATGATCCTTCCATATCCAAAAGGGTCTTCAAATCTGGTAGTCATAACTGTTGCGGATGCTCCGGATGAGTAATGGAAATCTCTGAATTTTTTTAAGGTTTCACCCTTTAACACAGGCACATCACCACATAGTATCAGTACATCACCGTTCTTGCCCTGCAGTTTATCTTCAGCCTGCATTACTGCATGGCCTGTACCAAGCTGTTCTTTCTGTTCAACGTAAAAAACATTATCATCGGCAGTTGCTTCTTTAACAAGATGACCTTTATGACCAGTTATTAGCCAGATCTCTTCAGAACCGACATCTTTAGCCTGTTCGATAACGTATTTTACCAGTTCTTTGCCGTCTATCTTATGTATGACCTTCGGCAGATCCGATTTCATTCTTGTGCCTTTTCCGGCTGCGAGTATAAGTGTGTATAATTTGTTCATGTAGTGTTTTATTCCTTTATTATTTTATACCTACCAGAGAAGGAATGCAGGGGCGTATATCAATCCACCCTTACAATTTAACATTACCTTAGTAACATATTATCAATAAGTCTTGTAGTCCCGAATCTTACTGCAAGAATAAGTAAAATGCCCTCCTCACTCAGATCTTCAACTTCAGAGAGATCGTTGTATCTTCTCAATTCTATATATTCAATTTTTGCTAGAGGTTCCATAGATATCATAGTATGTACATCTTCGATAAGCTCTTCGGGTGAAAAATACAGGTCGATATTTTTTTTAGCAGTGACCATAGATCTGTACAGAACAGGTGCGGCAGCTCTTTCATCGGCAGATAGATAAGTATTTCTGCTACTCTTAGCCAGACCGTCATCTTCTCTGACAGTATCCACAGAGATCATCTTTACAGGCATATTAAGATCTTCGACCATTTTCTTCAGTATTATGAACTGCTGTATATCTTTTTTTCCGAAATATGCTTCATCACACTGTACAATATTAAAGAGTTTCGATACAACAGTGGTCACTCCTTGAAAGTGATCAACTCTGCTTTTACCGCATAAGATATTACCAAGTTCATCAACTTTAACATAGGTCTTGTAATTTTCGGGATAGATCACTGATCTATCAGGAATAAATACAGCGTCAACATCAATTGCTTCCAATTTTGCGATATCACCATCCAGGTCCCTTGGATATTTATCAAGATCCTCATTCGGTCCGAACTGGGTAGGATTGACAAAAATTGAATAGATAAGGCAGTCACATTCATATCTTGCTTCTTCACCAAGTGCGATATGTCCATCGTGTAATGCTCCCATAGTCGGCACGAAACCGATTATTTGATCTTTCAACTTTAGAGGTTTGATGTATTCTTTAACTTCAGATATGGTCTTAAGAATTTTCATCTGTTTTCCGGTTTTTTAATAGGACTCTTCTTCTGTTGGAAACTTTTTTTCTTTGACATCAGAGATAAAATTTTTGACAGAACCTGAAATAATATCATTTAAATTCGCATATTTTCTAACGAATTTGAAATTTACATCCTCATCTATTCCCAGCAGATCAGTTATTACCAGAACCTGTCCGTCACAATCAGGACCTGCTCCTATTCCGATAGTAGGAACTTTTACTTTTTCAGTAACTTCTTTTGCAAGTATGGAAGGTATCTTTTCAAGAATGATCCCTGAAACTCCCGCTTTTTCAAGTAATACTGCATCATCAATCAGCTTATAAGCCTCTTTTTCCTTTTGAGCTCTAAGTCTGTAGCTGCCGAATTTGTTGATAGACTGGGGAGTTAAACCCAAATGACCATATACCGGGATTCCTGCAAGTATAAGTTTTTCTACCAGTGGAATCACTCTCTGCCCACCTTCGATCTTTACTGCATTGCAACCTGTTTCCTTCATGATCCTGCATGCGTTCTCAACTCCTTTTTCTACTGAAACCTGATAGCTTCCGAAAGGCATGTCAGCTATGATAAAAGCATTTTCTGTTGAATCAACGACTATCTTTGTGTGATAGATCATCTGGTCAACTGTTACAGGTATAGTTGTCGAGTGTCCCTGAAATACCATCCCCAGGGAGTCTCCGACCAGTATCACATCAATACCTGATCTGTCCATGATCTTTGCGAACTGATAATCATAAGCGGTCAGCATTGTGATCTTTTGATCATTTTTCTTCATTTTGAAGATTTCTTTGACAGTCTTTCTTTTTCCCATTTTTTGCCTGCAAAAATTATGATTAAGTTCTCTAAATTTATAGTATTAGAAGATAATATAATATTTATTTTAAGGCAAGGGGAAATAAAAAACAGAAGTACTGTTTTTTTAGTGGTCAGTGGATAGTGAACAGTTGCGAATGCAGGAATGCGTTCCTCTATGAATATCCAATGTCCAAGGATCCATTAGAGACGAGATTCATCACGTCTAACAACTTCACCCGATAATGCATAAGAGCAGTGATAAAAACAACTCAGGAGAGATTCTCATCATTTATTCAAAATATTTTTCTTGCTATTATTTTATAATATAGATATCTTCCCGCCATGAAAATCAGATATATAATATACATCTTGATTTTGGTCTTTATCATGTCTTGCAGCAAAGGAGAAAAGATCAAGATCAGCAGATCTTTTGTCGAATTTACTACTGATGTTACGATCACTGCTTACGGTATGTATGAAAGTGATAAGGAGAAAGTAAATGAAATATTGGATAGTTCTGAAAGTATAATGAAATACTTTAACAATGAAATGAGTCCGGAAGATAAGAACTCAACATTGTATAAATTGAATGATGAGGCATCAAAACAAAAGGTGTCAGTACCTGGTTCTTTAAAGAAAATATTGAAAATTTCACATAATCTATATAACTACACTGACAGAAATTTTGATATTGCGTTAAGACCTGTAATAAAATTATGGGGTTTCAATTATTTGTCAGAGCCAAAGTTGCCGAATCCGATCAAACTTATAAATTTGCTTAAGACATCATCATTTGATGCGATCAGTTACAATATTGATTCTATATATTTTCCTGATAAGAATTGTGGTCTGGACCTTGGAGGAATCGCTAAAGGTTATTCAGTGGATTCTGTTGCTGCCTTTCTCAATGAAAACGGTATAAAGGACTATATTGTTGAAGCTGGAGGAGATCTTCTGGTGAATTCATTGACAGAAAAAATTATAGGTATAAGACATCCGAGAATTCAGGGTGCTTTGATAGATACACTTTTCGTAAAAAATGGTGCAGTTGCAACTTCCGGAGACTATGAAAAATTCTTTATTCAGGATGATACCAGATATTGTCATATAATCGACCCAAAAACAGGATACGGTGTTTCTGATCTAATGAGTGTAACAATAATAACCGACAAGGCATATTTAAGTGATGCTTTTGCCACTGCTGTGTTTGTTATGGGAAAAGAAGCAGGTAAAAAGTTCCTGATACAAAATAATATAAGCGGTCTTTTGGTCTGTGGAACTGATGATAATAAATTAGAAAAGATCGGTATAAATCTGGAAAAATATAAAAAGCAGTAAATTTTAATCATAAGGTTTTAACGAAATGACAGAATCAAAATATCATGAAGTACAAGCAGAAGTGGTTTCAGTAAAAGAGTTGAAACACAATGTAATTGAAGCAGTTTTAAGATCAAAAGAAATTGCAAAAAATACAAAACCCGGACAATTCATTACAATTCAGGTGACCAATAAGGATGAATCGGTTCCTGTTCTCAGAAGACCGTTCGCAGTATCATACACTAAAGGAGATGATTTTCAGATAATATTCGATGTAGTGGGTAGAGGTACTGATATTCTCAAAGATATGCTCAAAGCAGGTAAAAAAATAAATGTCCTCGGACCTTTGGGAAATGGTTTTAATACAAAGGTTAACGGAAAAGAGAAATTATTATTAGCAGGTGGTATCGGTATTGCTCCGATCAAAAAACTGATGCAGCATTTTACTGAAAAAGGTGATCAGGTAACTCTTATTTGGGGGAACAGGGATAAATCAGGCTTCTTCGATATAGATTTTTTTATGGACCAGAATATTAAACTTTTTGTTGCCACAGATGATGGATCATTGGGTTTTGAAGGTAATGTGCTTGATATATTAAAAGCTGAGATAAAAAACAACAATCTTAAGAAGATAAATGATTACAATATATACGTAGTAGGACCTGGTCCAATGATGAAGGCTGTAGCTGATTATTGCACAGAAATGGATCATTACTGTCAGGTATCTCTTGAGACTCCGATGGCTTGCGGTATCGGTGTTTGTCAGGGATGTGCTGTGAAAAAGAAAAAGGAAGACGGATATTTCTTGACCTGTGTAGATGGACCGGTTTTCAATTCGTGCTCTGTGGAGATACCGTAGGTTAAGTCAGAAGTTAGAAGTCAGAAGTAGGGGCTTATTACTATAAGCCCAGAGCGTTATAAAAAATAGAAGACAACATTATGGAAAATACAGAAAAGAAAACAATATTAAGCGGTATTCAGCCTACAAATAATCTGACTCTGGGTAATTATATCGGAGCAATGAAGAATTTTGTGAATATGCAGGATAAATATCAGGATTATACAAAAAATTATATAATCGTTGATCTTCATGCTCTGACTGTTCCTCAGGTTCCAAGTGAATTGAGGGAAAGAACTTATTCAATGCTGGCACTTTATCTTGCTGTAGGTCTGGATCCTGAGAAATCTAATATATTTGTTCAGTCTCATATTACAGGACATACTGAACTCACCTGGATATTGAACACTTTGACCGGAATGGGTCAGTTGAACAGAATGACACAGTATAAAGATAAGTCTGCAAAGGAAGGAACATTTATAAATGTTGGACTTTTTGCTTATCCGGTCTTAATGGCTGCTGATATATTGTTATATAATGCAAATCTGATTCCTATCGGAGATGATCAGAAACAGCATCTTGAACTGTCAAGAGATATTGCTGAAAAATTCAACTATACTTACTCACCTACTTTTAATATTCCGGAAGCTATCATTCCTAAGCAGGGAGCGAGGATAATGGACCTGCAGCATCCTGAGAATAAAATGAGTAAATCCGCTGAATCACCTAAAGGAACTATTATCCTTACAGAGGATCTTAATATTACAGCTAAAAAGATCAAAAGTGCTGTTACAGATTCAGATATGGAGATCAGATATGATCAAAGTAATCCTGAAAAAGCCGGGATCAATAACCTGCTCACAATTTATTCTACATTGACTGATACAGAGATCTCTGAGATCGAAAAGAAATATGTTAATTCTGGATACGGAGATTTTAAGAAAGACCTTTCTGAAATTGTTGTTGAGACTCTCAGACCTATCAAGGAAAAGCACGATGAACTTCTAAAGGATAAAAAATATCTTGATCAGATTCTTAAGCAGGGAGCTGCGAACGTACAGAGTTCGGCATACAAGTTACTTTCGAAGGTATATAAGAAAGTTGGGTTGGTTGCACCTGCAAGGTAATTTTGGTCAAATATTGTTGATGTAGGGGTGTAATTTATTACGCCCTTTTTTTTATCCCACAGGTTGAAACCTGTGGTTAGGGGAGTTATATCCCGCTAGGATAAATGTCATTCTCGGACTTGATCCGGGTATCTAGGAGTATTAAATGATGTCTTCAGCTTTCTTTTGCTTGCCCAAAATCCCGATAAATCGGGAGGAAAGAAAAGGGCAGCACGAACGCTAATTTTGGGACTTCCGGTACTTTTCATTTCAAAATCCATGTCTACCCAAATATCAAGAAATGTATTTTGCACAACAATCAAAAGTCACTTTCGTCAGGTAACCAAAATTACGTTAAGTGCAAAGTAAGTAAAAATAATCAAGTCTAAGTCTTCGATTAACTCACTAAGACTTGATCTCATACCGTTCGAAAAATATATGATAAGAGGAACGCAAAGCTGTATGGCTTGCAAAGTATTGTAAAATAGGCATGCGACTGAATAAAAATAATGAATTAAGAGAAATAATCTCATTAAACAATTGACAAAAGAAAAATAATATTGTATCTTTGAAATTGGGGGAGAAAAAATAACATAAAGGATTGGAAAAATGCTTATAAGTTTAAAAGTGGAGAACTGGTTGTCATTTAAAGAATCTTCTGAATTTTCGATGGTAGCGAGCAAGGAAAGACAACATGGGGACAGAGTACCGAAATTAAGTAAATATCAGACAAGAATTTTACCTGTTGCTTCTATTTATGGCGGTAATGCATCAGGTAAAACAAATCTGTTTCAGGCACTATCTTTTATAAAAGATTTTGTAGTTGATGGAACTAGACCTGAAAGTATGATCCTTACTGAACCGTTCAGACTTGATAAACAAAGTATTAAAAAGCCGTCAAAATTTAAACTTGAAATGCTGATCGATGAAAAAATATATGAATTTAGTTTTTCTGTTTCTCAAAAAGAAGTACTTGAAGAAAAACTGGTTCAGATTACAAGTACCAGTGAGAAAATGCTGTATCATCGAAAGAAAGATAAAGCTAATATGCATATTCCTCTTACGAAAGATGGACTGTTGCAATTTGCATTTAAAGGTACAAGAGCGAATCAGTTATTTTTAACTAACAGTGTTTCTCAGAATGTTAATACATTTGCACCTGTTTATAACTGGTTCAAATATACTCTTGTACTTATTGCACCGGATACACGATTTGGCCAATATGAACAGTTTCTTGACGATAAAAATCCTCTGTTTAAAAGAATGAATGATATGCTTGCGACACTTGATACAGGCATAAAACATATTGAATATATCAGTTTTCCTTTTGAAAATATACCGTTACCGGAAGATCTTAGGAATAAACTAAGAGAGGACGTTACAAAAAACACAGCGGTTCGTTTGCATTCAATGGTTACGAACGAAAGATATATTATTTCAAGAGAGAAGAATGAATTGCAGGCAAAAAAGTTAGTTGCATATCATTCCAAAACGGATGGTGATGAAGAAAAGTTTGAATTACATCAGGAATCAGATGGATCACTCAGAGTAATTGATCTTTTACCTGCATTTCTGGATCTGTCAATGACTAAAAATAATAAGGTCTATATAATAGATGAAGTGAACAGAAGTTTACATACTACTTTGACAAAACAGCTGATCGAAGTGTTTTTGTGTAATTGTAGCAAGGATAGCCGTTCTCAATTGTTGTTCACTACTCATGATCTTCTTTTGATGGATCAGGAACTGCTTCGCAGAGATGAGATGTGGATCGCTGAAAGAGATGAGAAAGGTATGTCAAGTTTACGTTCATTTATTGAATATAAAGAGATCAGATACGATAAGGATATCAGAAAAAGCTATCTGCAGGGCAGATTAGGTGGTACTCCTAAGATAAACTTGAAGAAGACATTGCAAAATAAAAAAGGTAATTGTTAATGCCGCCTAAAAGAAGATCGTTTAAACGTAAGACAGGAACGAGGAGGTATAAAAAGCTTTATATCATCTCTACTGAAGGTCAAAAGACTGAACAGGAATATTTCTCGATCTTTGATAATAGAGGTTCAATTATCAGAGTGAAATGTCTTAAAAGTAAGAAAAAGAGTTCACCGCTTAGTGTTTTAAAGAGAATGAAGGATTATATAAAAGAGGAAAACCTTTTAGAAACAGATGAAGCCTGGCTTGTTGTTGACAGGGATGAGTGGACTGATAAGCAGTTGAAGCAATTGCACGATTGGGCAGAGGAGAAAGAGAATTACGGTTTTGCTTTGAGCAATCCTAAGTTTGAGTATTGGTTGCTTCTGCATTTTGAAGATGGGAAAGGGGTTAAGAATTCTAAGGATTGTACAAAGAAGCTTAAGAAATATCTTCCAAATTATGATAAAGGTGTTGATGTAAATCAGATCACAGATAAAATGATTCATGCTGCTGTGAAAAGGGCAAAGGATAAGGATAAAGGATCGTTTGAGGAGAGGTTGAAGAGTGCTGGGAGTACGGTTTATAAGGTGGTTGAGAAGATAGTGGGGAAAAAATAGAATGGAAATGATTCCAGTTAGATCTAGAGCAATCAGGAAAATTGGTTACGAGCCTGACATAATGAGATTGAAGATCACATTTAAACAAGGACGGACTTATGATTTTTGTAGAGTTCCGCAAGAAGTATTTGAAAGATTTATAAATTCTAGATCAAAAGGAACTTTTTACAATCGCTATATTGAGGGAAAATATCATTGTTAAATACAAAAAGGTAATTTATGAAATTGTCATTTAAATACTATAAAGTTAATACTTTAATATTTTTTATTGTTGCGTTGATAGCTATACACTCGATTATTGTATCATTAATTCCTGAAACGTTTAACTGGATACCTTCTGTATCAGCTATAGCTTTTATTTCCTTTGTATTGATCGCATACGATAAAAAATTATGGAAATATTTTCCATATCTATTAAATATTAAAGATGTTTCTGGAAGGTATGAAGGGACATTAAAATCAAACTACAACGGTGGTAAAGAAATTCATATTATAATAGAAATTTCCCAAACATCAAGTTACGTATATATAAGACAATTTAGCTATGATAATGAATTGATATCATGTTCTGAAAGTATCAATGAACATTTAATAATGAAACCTGACGGATCTATAGAGATTAGTTTTGCTTATAAAAATGATGGGATTGAAAATTCAAATACTATTAATGAGCATAAAGGTTTTTGTGTATTAAACTGCTCAATTGGAAAAAACGATTTAAAAGGATATTATTTTAGTAATAGAGAAGAACCTACAAAAGGAACCATTGAAACTAAATTTGTAGGTAAAAAATTAAAAGGTACATATTAGGAGGTAAAATGTTAAACTTTCATAAAGAATTTTGTGATTTCAACAAGAAGATTAAGCTTACAAAAACCAAAAAAGAAAAAATTTTAAAAAGTCGAAATGCTGTAAGGGATAAAATAAGAACATATTTTAAAGATGAGTTGAAAATTAATATTCCTCTGTTTAAATCCCAAGGTTCATTTGTAATTAATACCGCTTTGAATCCTAAAGAAGATATTGAAGTTGATATTGACGATGGATTATATTTAAGACATGTTGATGAGGACTCAGATTCTTGGCCTAAACCTAATGAAATCCATCAGGATATTTTAAAGTCATTAGTAGGACATACTCAGGATGGTTGTGAAAGTAAAACAAGCTGTGTTAGAGTTTATTATAGAAAATACTATCATTTAGATATCCCGGTTTATATTATAAAGGATGGAAAAGCATATTTGGCTAGGACAAATGATAATTCATGGATTAATAGTGATTCAAAAGAGTTTAAGGATTGGTTTTACAAAAATAGATTCAATGAACAAAATTCAAGGATTATTAGATACTTAAAATCATGGCGTGATTATTTAGATATTGATTTTACTAGCATTGAATTAACTATTTTAGGTATTAACTGCTTTGTTCCGAATGAAGATAGAGACGACAAATCACTATATAACACTCTGTATAAAATTATTAATACATTGAAATCTGAGAACAGTATTTCTAAACCGGTATCACCATATGAGGATTTGTGGAAAGATTTGTCCGATTATCAGAAAAGTAAAAGAATTTCAAACCTAGAAGATTTTTTAGATGATATTAATACAGCTCTAAATAATAATAGTGGTAATCGAGCTTCTCTTGTATTTAGAGAGCTATTTGGAGAATGTTTCCCATTAAAGAAAGAACAGGAGCAAGAAGAAATAAAAGAGTACACAACAGGTGCAAAACTATGGGGGAAATAATATGTAAAAGTATCAAATATATTCAACAGATCTATCCTGAGATGAAAATAGTGGATAAAGGTGATTATCTTGAGATAAAAGGTAGATTTATTATTAAAGCTAGATACGAAGATATTGTTGTAAATTCTGCTCCAAAGCTAAAGATAATATTTGCAAAAACTTACCCAACGGTACCTCCAATAGTATATGAAACTGAAAATAAAGTTAGAAATGAACATAAATTAAGTAATAAAGCACTATGTGTTGCCACACATTTTGATTTATTACTACAATTAAGCAATTCAACAAGTATTGCAGATTATATTAATAAGTTCTTAATTCCATATTTTATATCCCATGAAAGTTACATAAAAACTGGCAATTACATTTATGGTGATAGGGCTCATGGAGCTAAAGGCATTTACCAATCAATAGGTGATTTCTTCAACGTTAAAGACGATGATAGGGAATTTTTACAAAGGCTAATCGCTTGGGCGATTAAAAAAAACAAATTTAGAATTACTTTTCCTGAGAATGATAGATATAAATACATCAGGAAATATGCTGTTAAAATTGGTAGATTAAGGAAAGTAGGAATTCTTAATCTGAAAAATTTTTATAAAAACATAGAAAAGATTGATGAATATGAAAAAACATATTATGAGTATAAAAAACTTCAAAATAAATTTATTAACAGATTAATCCGTAGTGATACATCTACTCCAAAAGTTCCCCTAGATCCTATCACAAAATCTTTAACTCTTTCTAGTGCATAGTCATATCTGACAAACACTCTCCATGTCTTAGTGCCCTTTGTGAGAGAATATAATCTTTTAATAAAAAACGTATTTTTCAGTTGTGTATCAGTTAATCATTTCGTATCTTAGGCGAGTGTAAAACATAAGGAGATAAGTTGTGAACGAAAATATATTTAGAGAATATGACATTAGAGGAGTAGTTGAGGCTGATTTTACTCCTGAGATTGTAACTAATATCGGTAGGGCATTAGCTACATATCTGGCAGAAAAAGGTCTTAATAACTGTGTGATCGGTTTTGATGCAAGGCTTTCAGCTGATTATATGTTTAGTACTTTTTCAAAAGCAATGATAGAACTGGGTATCAATATTACTTCTATCGGTCAATGTACAACTCCATTGCTATATTTTGCTCAGTATAAACTTGAAGCTGATGCAAGTGTTATGATAACAGGTTCTCACAATCCTTCAGATATGAATGGACTGAAGATGTCAACAAAGTTTGCTTCTATTTTCGGTCAAGAGATACAAGTTCTTAAAAATATCATTCTTGAAAATAAATTTTATGCAAAACCACCAGACAGAGCACAAGGTAAACTTGATACCATTTCAGTTAAGGAAGATTATCTCGGTTATATGAAAGAAAATATCAATATGGGCGAAAAAAAGCTAAAGGTCGTAGTTGATGGTGGGAATGGTACAGGTGGAGAGGTCGCAGCTGAGATATTCAGGCATTTCGGAATGGAAGTTATTGAACTTTATACAAAGCCTGATGGAACGTTCCCGAATCATCATCCGGATCCTACTGTTCCTAAGAATATGGTCGATCTTATAGCTAAAGTTGAGGAAGAAAAAGCTGATCTTGGTATAGGTTATGACGGTGATGCTGACAGAATTGGTATCGTAAGTGAAACAGGTAAGATGCTTTTTGGTGATCATCTTATGCTTATCTTTGCAAAAGAGATTCTTTCAAGAAAACCCGGCGCAACTATTATAGGTGAAGTTAAATGTTCTCAGACTATGTATGACGGTATTGAAGAGCTTGGCGGAAGAGCAATTATGTGGAAAGCAGGTCATTCACTGATCAAAGCTAAGATGAAAGAAGAAAATGCAGAATTAGGTGGAGAGGTAAGTGGGCACATTTTCTTCAAAGACAGATTTTTTGGACATGATGATGCACTTTATGCTTCTTTAAGGTTGCTTGAAATTATGTCAACTACCGGAAGTTCGATCTCTGAATTATTGAAAGATGTTCCTAAAACTATTATGACTCCTGAAATAAGATTAGATAGTGATGACAATAAGAAATTTGAGATAGTTAAAAAAGCGGTAGAATATTTTAAGAATGCAGGATATAAAGTAAATGATGTTGATGGAGTAAGGGTTATCTTTGATGATGGTTTCGGACTTCTTAGAGCATCAAATACACAACCTGCTTTAGTACAGAGATATGAAGCCCAGACACAGGAAAGACTTGATGAGATAATGCAGCTCATTCAGTTAAAACTGAAAGAAATAGAAGACAGTTTGTAGAACAGCATTCTTGAGATTTTTAATTATTGAGATCCAGGAATGATAAAGAAAAGTTATTCGATCTTGTAAAATAGATACACAGTTTAATAATACTGCGATGCCAGGGAGGCACTATAGCAGAATGAATAAAAATGTAATAAATACTTTGATCCTGACAATACTTATGTCAGAGGCTTCTCTGTTTTGCGACAATGTTTTCGAGAAAGATATCGCCTATCTTGAATCATTGAGCGTTCATGCAAACAAGCTGGTCAGAGAGAATAATTTTGAAGGTTCATTATATTTTTATGATTCTATTATAGCATACATCGATTCAGTTGAAGCTGCACATACCGAAACATCCCAAGAATTTAATTCCATAAAAACAGAAATATTTGACCACTACAACAACCTTAAATGTATAGTCGAGAACATTGACTATGATTCAAATGAGGAAAAGGTATTTCATCTGGACAAGATCGATCTTGATCTTGTTAGCGATGAAAAAATCGAATATGCACCTTTTCCTGACAAAGAACTTAATCTCGTAAAATATTTTCTTGAAATTTATAATGGAAAGAGAAGAAAAACAGCTCAAACTTATTTACACAGAGCAGCAAGATATGTTGATGATGTGAAGAAAGTATTTACAGCTTTTGGACTTCCTGAAGAATTAGCATATGTTCCGATGGCGGAATCAGGATATGTTCCATTCTCACATTCTTACGCTAAAGCTGCAGGATTATGGCAGTTCATCCCATCTACGGCAAAGAATTTTGGTCTGAACATTAACTGGTGGGAAGATGAAAGGAAAGATGTCATAAAATCCACTATTGCAGCCGCAAAATTTTACAAAGTTCTCTACAAAAGATTTGAAGACTGGAATCTTGTACTGGCAGCCTATAACTGTGGTGAAGGTGGTGTTAGTAAAAGAGTAAAAAAACATAAGACAAACAATTTCTGGCAATTGACAACTCTTCCTAAACAAACCAGGGAGTACGTTCCAAAACTTAGAGCTTTGATCAAGATCGGAAAAGAACCTGAAAAATACGGATTTAAATACAAGTCAGAAAAAGCATTATATGACACTGTACAATTAGACAGCTGTGTAAATTTAAAGATAATAGCCGATCTTGCAAATATTACTTACGAAGAGATCAAGAAGAACAACCCTCAGCTCAGACAATGGTGTTTACCTCCTTATGCAAAGAATTACCCGGTAGTAATACCTGTTATGTCAAAAATGGGGTTCAGAGAAAAATTCAACAAGTTGGAAAAAAGTGATATTTATTCGGTTGATGTTTATACTGTAAAGGAAGATGATACTTATGATAAGATCGCAAATGATCTCAATGTGAAAAAACAGGGGATCAAAGATCTGAACAACAGCAGGGACATTTCTGCCGGTGATATAATTAAAGTTATAAAACCTCCTACGAGTGAAAAGTGGTTCACGGACTTTAACAATAAATATTTATCATACTACGATGATGAGAAATATTATCTTAATGGTCGCAAAAAAGTTAATTACAGAGTAAAAAGCGGTGATAGTGTTTGGGGTATTTCAAGAAAATTTAAAGTTAATCATAATAAATTAAAGGCATGGAACAAGATAGACAACAGAAATATTATTAAACCGGGGCAGAATCTGGTTATATACCTTTAAAGTTAAAAGTTAGAAGTGAAAAGTTAGAAGTGAAAATAATTAAATTAAGCATAAATAATTAAACCATAGGAGAAAACGAAGTGGGAAAAAATAACGAAAACAAAGTGACGAAGTTTGACATCATCAAAAAAGTTCACGAGATAACGGGGCTTTCTTACAAAGAAACAGGCAGTGTTATAAACAACATGCTGGAAGTTTTGAAGGACAGCCTTAAAGATGATAATATTGTAGAGCTGAGAGGTTTCGGAACATTCAAAGTAGTCCAAAGAGCTGCAAGAATTGCTTATAAACCAAAAGGCAGAGAGAAACTTGAAATTCCTGAGAAGAACGTACCCGTATTCAGACCGGTGAAAAGTTTGAAAGATTCTGTAAATAAAAATTCAAAAAAATAACATAATCGGAGGCGATCATGCCAAGTGGTAAGAAAAGAAAGAGACATAAGATCAACACTCACAAGAGAAAGAAGAGATTGAGAAAGAACAGACACAAGAAGAAATAAAAAACGGGCATTAGCCCGTTTTTTTTTTCATATAAGCTGAATATAATATGTCATTCTCGGGCTTGACCCGGGAATCCATAGGTATCTATCCTATGCTTCTATGAGTTCGAGTTTTTCGAGACGAGAAGTAATGCCTTTTTCACTTCTTCCGAAGACCTTCATCATGGCTTCTATTGAATTACCTTTTTTGAAAAGTTTTTCAAGCTTTACTTCATCCTCTTCTGACCATTTAAGACCCTGGTTAGGAAATTCACTGCCGGTCTTTTTACTTTCTTTTTTTGCAACTTCTTTGAAATCAACTTTTGACATTGCTTCACTGATCGCTTTGCTGAGTTTTTCAAAATCCTGTTCAAAGATCATGATGCCGTGATTTTCAAAATCACCATCTTCTGTAAATTTTCTTTCAGTGATCTTCAGATACTTACTGTTGTTCTTTGCTTCACGCATGTCAAGATAGAACATTCTCTGTCCAGCTTTGAAGTTAGTGGTGAAGATCGCGTTCTGTGTGTTTGAGTTTTCCATGATGGTTCTCCTTTTTTTTATTTTAGGTTTTAATTTATGCTTAGTTAACTCGCTCAATGGTAATATAATGAACTCACCCGGTCAAATAGTGACCTTTTGCTATTATTTTTGAAATTTATTTTCATATTTTTAAAATGTTACCGTTGGGGCTTGTCCTGTACATGCCTTTTTAAATTTTTTATTTTAATTATAAAGGGCGACCACAAGGGTTCGCCCCTTAGGTAACAAACAAAAAATTTAAAAATATGTTTTTTATAATACCCACGTGTATATTTATGCCTTATATTTGACTAAACATTAATTTAGAAGAACGCACATGCGAGAGGGAATTTATGAGGAATATTGTCAGTTTATGTTTAATTCTAGTAATATTAGCAGTATCGTCATGCACAAAGAAAGAGGATAAAATTTCTAATATTGAAGAGAATAATCCTGTTACTGTTGCTGTCAAAACGATCGATCAAGAGATATTTAGAGAATATATTGATATTACTGCAAGACCTGAGGGTATAACTGATGTGGAGGTCACTTCCGAGGTAGCCGGTAAAGTTATCAAAGTGAATAAAAATATCGGTGAATGGGTCGAAAAAGGTGAGGAGATCGGAGTAATAGATAATAAAGATTACGCGATCAGATTAAAACAGGCCAAAGCTGGTGTTCTTGGTGCTGAGTCAAGTTATGATGCAGCTGTAGTTGAAAATAGATCTTCAGAGAAATTATATAATGAAAAACATATATCAGAGATAGAGTATCTGAGAAGCAAGTCCGGACTTAAAGGTGCTCAGTCAAACCTTGAAGGTGCAAAAGCATCTCTTGAACAGGCTCAGAAAGCTTACGATAATACAAGAATGCTATCTCCAGTTTCAGGTACGATCACCAATATTTACCTGAAAGTGGGGGAGAATTTGTTTGCAGGTAAGCCTATCTGTAATATCGTGAATACAAAAAAACTGAAGATCAAGACAGGTGTCAGTGAAACAGATATAACAAAACTTTTCAAAGGACAGGAAGCAAGTATTTATCATAACAGCTTATCTGAGCCTTTAAAAGGATCAGTCCTGGGTATTGGAATGAAACCTTTGGCCAATTCCTCAAATTATCCTGTCGAAATAATATTTGATAATCCTGATTCCAAAATATTTCCAGGTATGGTAATTGAATGTAAGATCTTGTGCTGCCAAATAAACGATGCTGTAATAATCTCCACAGATGACCTTATCAAAGAGCTTGATGAGCATATTGTTTATATAGTTGTAGATTCAAAAGCAAAAAGAACAGTAGTTAAACTCGGAAAAAAGCAGAAAGCGAATTATATAGTTACAGCCGGATTAAAAAAGGGTGATATACTTATCACGAGCGGTTTAGACAGGTTAAAGGATGGTATACAGGTAAAGATTAAGTAAAAAGAGAGAAAATAAATGTCTTTGGCTTCATTTTCAGTTAAAAATTCAGTTTTAGTAAATATGATAGTTGTTATCGTATTTATTTTAGGTATATATGTTGCAAATACAATTCCGAAAGAGGAAATGCCCGCAGTTGATTTCGGCTCGTTCGTTATAGTTGTAATTTATCCGGGTGTCACTCCGGATCAGATCGAGAATCTTATAATTGATAAGATCGAGAAAGAAATATATGATGTTCAGAATATAGACTTTATTCAATCAGAAGCTACAGAAGGTAAGGCAGTAATAGTTATTCGCATGGAACCTGATGCAGATATTGACCAGGCATGGAGTGATGTGAACACAGAGCTGGATAAAGTAAGAGATCTGCCTGAAGATGCACTGGACCCTATAGTAATTAAATTGAACATGAGAGAGATCAATCCAATATGTACAATAAGTCTTTCAGGTAATTACACACCTTTGACCCTGAAAGAGATCGCAGAGAACCTGCAGGAAGAGGTTCTAGAGATAGATCATATCTCAAAAGTGGATATTTCAGGTGCATCAGAAAGAGAGATCAGTATTGACTGTGACGTGAATAAATTAACTCAGTATGGTATAACTCTTGATGAGATCTCAAGGATAGTCAGAAGCCGAAATGTAAGTTTCCCTGGAGGAAGGATCAAAGAGGGAGAGGCTGAATTCCTTGTGACTTCAACAGGAGAATACACCTCAATTGAAGATATAAAAAAAACACCTGTTAAAACTGACAGCTACGGTAATATAATAAGATTGTCAAATGTTGCTGCGGTAAAAGATACACTGAAGGAACAGATCGTCTATTCAAGGTTGAACGGGAAACCCGGTGTGTTCCTGTATGTTTATAAAAAATCTGATGGAAATATAATAGATGTTATAAAGGTAGTTAAAAGCAAGATCGATGAATATAGAGAACGGATAAACGGTCTTGATATAAAGCTTCGTAATGATGGTTCTATCAATGTTAAAAGGAGCTTGAATACGCTGACTAATAATGCGATCATGGGAGTTGTGCTTGTATTCCTTACCTTGATGTTCTTCATAGGATGGAGAAATGCTTTGCTTGCAGCTTTCGGTATTCCTTTCAGTTTTCTTCTCGCCTTCATTCTGATGGATTACTTTGACATTACCATGAATAATCTCACACTTTTCGGCCTACTGCTTGTTTTGGGTATGATAGTCGATGATGCGATCGTAGTTATTGAGAATGTTCACAGATACCGGGAGAACGGTTACAGCGCGAGAGAAGCGGCGATCCTGGGTACTCAGAAGATAACATGGCCTGTGATATCAGCTGTGTTAACGACAGCCTTCGCTTTTATACCAATGATACTGATGCAGGGAATGATGGGTAAGTTCATGAGATATTTTCCGATCGTTGTCAGTATTGCTTTGCTTGCTTCACTTTTTGAAGCACTCGTGATCCTTCCTTCACATCTTGCAGAATTTAACAGCAAGAAGGTTAAGAACAGTAATAAAGACGGTAAATTCCTTAATTTTTTGAAGAAATATTATCGTAAGCTTTTATTGAAAGCATTGAAAAATAGAATTAAAACAGCAATGCTGGTAATTTTTGCATTCTTTTTATCGATAGGAGTATTATTTTCGGATCTGATAAAGTTCCAGTTTTTTCCTCCGCAAGATCAGCAGACCATTGTCCTGAGGGTTGAATTACCTAACGGAACTCAGCTGGATAAAACTGCGGAAATGACCGACAAGATAGAGGGTTTTATAAGTTCGATGAGAGAAAGTGAAGATATTCAGTCTGTAGTAACTACGGTCGGTCAGATGATGAAGAATCACAGGATAGATCAAAAGACAAGTTTCTCAGAACTCAGGATAGATCTGGAAGACCCTGAAGATATGAAATTTTCAAACGAGGAGATCAAGGCCAGCCTTAGAACTTTTCTGGATAATGAACCGGATGTAATATTCTATGAATTCGGTAATGTGCAGGCTGGACCTCCTACTGGGAAGGATGTGGAGTTGAGAATAAAGGGAGATGATTTTGTAATTCTGAAAAGATTATCTAACGATATAAACAGTAAGCTGCAGGAAATGCCGGGAGTAACTGCGATCTCAGATAATTATAATGCAGGGAAAGAGGAATTTAAAATTTACCCGGTACCAGATAAAATGGCTTTTCACGGTTTAACAGCTATGGATGTAGCTTCATTCATAAGATCCTGTATAACAGGTACAGAGATCGCGGAGTATGTTGAAGGGAATCAGGAGACAGATATCAGACTTCGGATCAAATCCGATCAGGCAGATGAAATAGATGATATCAGGAACTTGAGAATTGCATCTCCACGGGGTTACTCTGTGCCTTTAAAAGATATTGTTGAATTTAAGGTTGAACCGGGAATAAACGGTATTTCTCACTGGAATAAAAAAAGAACGATCACTTTATCGGCTGAGGTATCTTTTTATGAACAGGATGGTAAGAGACTAAAAAGATCGCCTAACGAGGTCAATGAATATATATTTGGCAATGAACTTACTATGAAAAAAGGATTTCTTGAGGATATCATGAGTGATTATCCGGGTTATGCTGTTGAAGCTGGAGGTGTAGCTGAGGAGCAGAGAAAATCTTTCTCATCTTTATATATTGCATTCCTGATCGCTGTACTACTGATATTCTCAGTGTTAGCTGCTCAGTTCAGATCCTATGTTCAGCCTTTGATCGTAATGCTTACGATACCATTTTCTTTTATCGGTGTTATTGTAGGATTGCTGGTTACACGATTACCTTTCTCTTTGAATTCTTTGATAGCAGTACTGGCTTTGGCAGGAATTGTCGTAAATGATTCTTTGATCCTTGTTGATTTTGTAAATGTTCTCAGAGATGAAGGTAAGGACAGGTGGAATTCACTGATAGAAGCAGGTATGACAAGATTAAGACCTATTATATTGACCACTGTTACTACTATCTTTGGTTTAATGCCCATGATATTATCAACTTCGAGTGCTACAAAGGATTGGAAACCTATGGCTGTAAGTATTGTTTTCGGTCTGGCTTTTGCCACTGTTCTGACACTTGTTGTCATACCGGTTATTTATTCACTGGTTGATTCGTTCTTCGGCAGGATAGGGTTTACGCGTTTCAAGTCGCATATCACCTTCGAAGAAGCGATAAAAGAAGATATATCATCAGATATCTAAAACATAATCAGGGGACGATTTATTTTCGTCCCCTAAGATTCCGTAAATGCAAGATTAATTAAGATCACAAAATAGATTTTCTAACTCTTTACCACCAGTAAAACACTGAATACATTTCCGCTAACATCCACCGACAGATCACAATTATTAGAGGCTGCTATCTTCTTAGCGATAGTTAAACCCATTCCACTGCCTTTTACATCGTCCTTATTATTTCCTCTATAAAATGGTTGATAGATCTTTTCTAAATCTATATCAGATGCTTTTTCTATTGAGTTCTCAAAAGTAATTTTAAGCACATTATTCTCTTTTATGGCTGTTACAGTGAAATTTCCATCTTTGGTCGTATATTTTGATGCATTGGAAATGATATTCTCAAAAGCGGATCTGATAGAAGGCAAAATTTTTACTTTGAAGCTTTCAATATCAATTTTGTTCACTGAGTTAATATTTAGAAGATCGAAATGATTTGATTGTTTGTTGAGTTCATTTTTCAGCATATCAATTATATCAATATTCTCAAGTGCCTGAGAACTGTCATTATCTATCCTGTAGTATTTCATGATTCCGTCAATAAGAAGGTCCATACTTTCTATTTCTTTGTCAATAGATTCGAAATAGTGTAAATTCTCACTGCATTTTTCAGATGTTGTATCTTTTAATATTTGAAGAGCAACTCTTATTCGGGTCAAAGGTGATCTTAATTCATGGGAAATATTTGCGGAAGTTTCTTTCTGGTCTACAATGGTTTGTTTTATCCTGCAGGCGAGTGTATTTATAGTATCTGCAAGCTGTTTGAATTCATCATGACCGTTGATCTCGATCCTCGAAGAAAAGTCTCCTTCCGAGATAGCTTTGATAGCTTTATCGAACTTATCAAGAGGTCTTGTTAATCTTCTTGAAATAAATATCAGAAGTATCAGATTTAACACAAAGAGTCCACTCAGAAGTAAGTTAAACAATGTATCTGAGGATGAGGTGTCATATTCGTGGAAAAGGTAAATATATCCATTCTCATTCTTACTAGTGGTAAATGGTATCTTTATCGGGAACGGATCGCGGAGTTTTTCTATATCGTCTTTTTGTTCTTTCAGGAGCCTGTTGAATTTTTCTAAAGATTTTTCACAATCAGGAAACAGAAGGATATTATTTTTATCATCTGTAATAACAACATTCAGGTTGTGTATCAACGATACATCATTCAGAATATCCTTATAATATTTATTGTCATTTATTTCATTCAGATCATAAGGCTTAAATCGTGTCTCGATAAGTTCTTTAAATGCAAATAAACTTATCTGTTTATAATATTCATGATCTTTTTTTGCCTGTTCGATCTTCGAGGTACGCATTATAAGAAAGATTGATAAATGTGTGAACAGCATTAAGAAAAAGAATGCAATAATCAATTTGATCGTGATCTTTTTTGGTTTCATTGGGTTACCTTCTTTTTGAACATATAGCCTGATCCCCAGCTGGTCTTGATCCTGTCCTTATCGTCTCCGATAGAAACAAGTTTATTTCTAAGCTTACTTATATGCATATCAATACTTCTGTCAAAAGCTGCAGCATCCCTTCCTCTTGCGTAATTCATAAGTTCATCTCTGGAAAATATCATTCCCGGTCTTGTCATTAAAACTTTAAGGATTTTAAATTCTGTAAGTGACAGTTCCTCATGTTTATCATTTTTGATCAAACGGTAAGTTGACTGTTCCAGACTGATACCGTCAACTATTATGTCATCTGAAGCACTGTCTTTGGCCTCAGTAGTATTATTTCTTCTTAGAACAGCTTTGATCCTTGCTACGATCTCTCTGGGGTTGAAAGGTTTAGAAATATAATCATCAGCTCCGAGTTCAAGTCCTAATATTTTATCCATTTCATCCCCACGGGCAGTAAGCATAATAACAGGTATATTATTACCGGTATTCCTTATTTCTTTCAGGACCTCGAATCCTTCTTTCCCAGGAAGCATATAATCCAGTATTACGATATCCGGTTTTAGATCCTCGATCTTTTCAGGTACATTCAAACCGTTGAGATGTTCAAATGTATCAATTGCATATGTTAAAAAATACTGGTGCAGTAAATTTTGAAGTTCTTTATCATCATCTATCACTAATGCTTTGATATTCATATCAGCCTCAGATTTGCAATTATATAAATGTAAAGTAATACATGTTACCTATATTTCCTTGTAAATTTACATTAATTTTACAATTTTTTACAGAAGAAAAGAATATATCTCTCACAAAGACACTAAGTGATAAGTGATAAGTGATAAGTTTGTTTATTGAAATGGGGAAGAAGTAATTATTTCTTACTTCTAACTACAAAACAGCAGGGCTTTTTTCCCAAACGCCTGGATTCGTCACCCTGAATTTATTTCAGGGTCTAGCTTTTTAATCCCAGAGGGTTGACCTATTAATTTTACAAACGGACGGGTTTTTATCTTTTTGTCTTGATATCCCGATGGATATGGAAAACAAAAAAAATCAAGGCAATCCAAATTTTATTCCCCTTGGTTTCTGCGGGTTCATTGCTGTATAGTAGGTTTCCCCGTGAGTGTTGGATTGCCGGTTTTCTCACGGGGATGATAATTTGTAGGATATATCAGTCTGGAAAAGCGCGTATTAACAAGCAACCTCTAATTTCTAATTTCTAACTTCTAACTTCTGACTTCTAACCTCTGACTTCT
This sequence comes from Candidatus Delongbacteria bacterium, assembly GCA_016937995.1. Taxonomy (GTDB): domain Bacteria; phylum UBA4055; class UBA4055; order UBA4055; family UBA4055; genus WTAK01. The sequence goes on along the minus strand of JAFGVM010000037.1, from coordinate 40,515 downwards.
AACTTCAAATATCTGAGTAGCAAATTATATCATAATAATTGTATTGAATAAAGCATATGATATTCGCATATTTAACTGAAATTTTAATAAATGAATAAGGAAAATAAATAATGGCAGATAACAAAATAATATTTTCAATGGAAGGCATCAGCAAGATATATACAAATAAGAAAGTGCTAAATAACATATGGCTTTCATTCTATTATGGTGCAAAGATCGGAGTTCTCGGTCTTAACGGATCAGGTAAATCAAGTCTCTTGAAGATCATTGCAGGTCTTGATACTGAATATGACGGGAAAGTAACTTTCGACAAAGGTTACAAGATCGGTTATCTACCTCAGGAACCTATGCTTGATGAGAGTAAGACCGTTAAAGAGATCGTTCAGGAAGGTTTGTCTCATATCTATGAAGTGGTAAAAGCTTATGACGAGATCTCTGCAAAGCTGGCTGAACCTCTGGATGACGATGAAATGATGAAAGCTATTGATAAGCAGGGTGAGCTTCTTGAACAGATGGATCATCTTGATGCCTGGGATATTGATCATACTCTTGATCTGGCCATGGAAGCTTTAAGATGTCCTTCTGATGATACAAAGATATCAATTCTTTCAGGTGGAGAAAGAAGAAGAGTTGCATTGTGCAGATTACTTCTGAGCAAGCCTGATATTCTTCTGCTTGATGAGCCTACGAACCATCTTGATGCCGAAAGTGTTTACTGGCTTGAGCAATTTCTGAAAAATTATCCTGGAACAGTCATAGCTGTGACCCACGACAGATATTTCCTCGATAATGTTGCAGGCTGGATACTTGAGCTTGACAGGGGAGATGGGATTCCATGGAAAGGTAACTACAGTTCATGGCTGGAGCAGAAATCCAACCGTTTGGCGAATGAGGAGAAAACAGAATCAAAAAGACAGAAGATCCTAAAAAGAGAGCTTGAATGGACAAAGTTATCATCCAAGGCACGTCACGCAAAAGGTAAGGCAAGACTTAACGCATATAAAGAACTCAGCAGTGTTGAAGCAAAGGAACAGGAAGCGAAACTTGAACTTTTTATTCCTTCAGGTCCAAGACTTGGTGATTCTGTGATCGAGATCGAAAATTTAAAGAAAGGCTTCGAGAACAGAGCCCTTATTGATAATTTATCTATGAAGATCCCAAAGAATGCGATCGTAGGTATCATTGGTCCTAACGGGGTCGGTAAAACCACTCTTTTCAGAATGCTGATGGGAGAAGAAAAGCCTGATAGTGGAACAATTAACATTGGTGCAACTGTAAAATTTGCTTATGTTGACCAATCACATAAGGATCTTATTCCTGATAAAACGATCTATGAAACGATCAGTCAGGGTGCGGAGATATTAACTATAGGTAATAGTGATATAAATGCCAGAGCTTATTTGAATAAATTTAATTTTGCAGGAACAGATCAGCAGAAAACAATAGCTATGATATCCGGTGGAGAAAGGAACAGACTTCATCTTGCGATAACTTTAAAAGAAGGTGGAAATGTGATCCTTCTTGATGAGCCTACAAATGATATCGATGTTAATACATTGCGGGCACTTGAAGAAGGGATCGAAAATTTCTCCGGTTGTGTATTAGTTATTTCTCACGACAGGTGGTTTATAGACCGTTTAGCGACTCATATCTTGTCTTTTGAGGATGATGGACAGGTCGTGTTCTTTGAAGGAAATTTCGAGGATTATGAAGCGAATAAGAAAGCAAGACTGGGTGATATAACACCAAAAAGACCGAGATTTAAGAGTTTGTTGTAGCGATTGATAATAAACAGTAGGGAACGCAGGAATGCGTTCCTAAAACGGTTTTAATATATTTTGCAGGAAGCGGGAAGATAAGGAAGAGGTTTTTCCACATGACATCAGATCCAAAGACATTTAAACAACCACCCAGCCGATATCAGCCCAGAGGACTTACTATTCTTTATGAAGATCTGAATATTCTGGTCATTAACAAAACGTCCGGAATGCTTACAATCAGCACTGATAAAGAAAAAGACAGAACTGCCGCTGTTTTTTAACAATTTTTTTAAAAGTTAAGTATTTTTTACAATTTTTTACAATTAAATCGAATATTTTATACACTCATAGTTTAAATTCTGACTAGATATTACAAAAATGGAGATAAATATGAAAAAAGTATTCATCATGTTAGTTACAATTATCACTGTTGCAAGTTCTGCAAAGATCGATCTTAATCAGGCACAGGAATCGGCCCTTGAAAAAAATTATAACTATGCTATTACAAAGCAGAACGTTATTTCAAGTGAGCTTTCAACTAAAAGTGCATTTGCGGGATTTTTCCCGACAGCGAACCTTTCATCTTCATATATGATGTATGTTCCTGAAGTTGAAGGTAGTTCTTTTAATCCTTTAACTATGTCCTCAGTGAATTTTACTCAGGAGGACAGAACGGCTTTCGGCATTCAAATATCTCAACCATTATTTCTGGGAGGTAAAAAATATTATGGATACCAGATAAGCAAAGATTCCGAGTCTATAAGTAGAAATAAACTTTCAGCTGAAATGATAAGCTTACTTTCTGATGTTGAAGCACAATATATAAATGTTCTAGAAATGAAGGAATTGTTCGATATATCAAAAGAATCACTGGAATTATCTAAGAGAAATGAAGAAAGCGCAAAGATAAAATTCGAGTCAGGTTTAACTTCCAGAGCAGATTTTTTAAAAAGTTCTTCAGCAAGGGCTTCCAGCGAAGTGAATGTAGTTAACTCGGAAAGAGGGTATGAGCTTGCTAAGATAAGTTTTACAAATTTAACAGGTCTTAATGATTTTGATCTTGAAAAAATAGAATTAGCGACTTATCAGGGTTTCATAGATAAATTGAAGGATGTTAATTTATCAAAAATAAATGATAAGGCAAATATTTTAAAAGATATAGCACTGAAGAATAATAATGATCTGAAAAACATTCATTTAACTAAAATGATAAATGAAAAGTCAATTAAGATGACTAAAGGTAATTTCCTGCCTTCTGTGAATCTTTCTTATTCAACAGAATGGTCAAAGTCAAACTTAGATGATGAATATAATAATAACGGGAGTCTGGTTCTGTCTGCTTCGATGCCTATATTACCGTTTTATGATAACTACATCGTCGTTGAGAAAAGTAAGATAGAATTAAAAAAAATGGAGATCACCGAGATGCAGATGCTGGATAACCTTGCAACAATGATAAATTCATCACTTTATTCGCTGATCTCAGGCTCAAAGCAGTTATACAGTTCGATCTTAGCAGTTGAACTTGCAGAAGAAACTTATTTCAATGTTGAGGAAAGAGCAAAATCCGGTATATCTACTGAAGATGAACTTAATACTGCAAGATTATCACTTGTTCAGGCGAAATACAATCAGGTATCATCATACTATTCTATACTAAAGACAAAATCTGAATTGATGAAAGTGCTTGGAATTAGTGATGAAAAAGAATTGGTGGAATTATTCTGATTAAACATGGACGTCATATTCGGACTTGATCCGGATATCCATAAAAGAGTGGATCCCCGTGTCGAGCACGAGGATGACAAATAACAGAGAAATTTAAAACTAGGAATATAAAATGAAGAAATTATTAACAACAGCAGCAATGATCATGATACTGGTTCTAAGTTCATGCTCAAATGATAATTCAGGACAGCAACAGAAAAAAGCTAAACCCGAAGCTCAAATAACTGTTGTAAAAGTTGAGAATGTAAAGAGCAATGATCTGCAGTTATTTGCTGATATCACAGGTAAACTCGAAGGTATTACTGATATAGTTTATTATAGTGAAGTTTCTGGCAAGGTAAGAACAATAGAAAAGAAGCTTGGTGATTTTGTGAAAAAAGGCGAAGCGATCGCCACTCTTGATGCACAGAATTACAAGATCAGCTACGATCAGGCAAAAGCTGATATGAAGTCTGCCGAAGCAACGCTGGATGCCGCAAAGATCAAATTGGAAACTACTGAGAAACTATTTAAGAACGGACAGGTATCCAAGTATGAGTTAACAAATGATCAAAGTGCTCTTAAAAAGTCTGAAGCTGTTTATGAAGGTGCAAAAGCAAACGTTGAAAAGGCTAAATTAAATTACGACAATTCAAAATTTACTTCTCCTGTAAACGGTTCAATAACTCAGTTGAATATTAAAGAGGGGCAATTTGTCGGAATGGGACAGCCTGTCGCCTCAATAGTTAACTGTGAAAGATTATTGATCAAAACAGGAGTTTCCGAGAATGATATAGTAAGTATAAAGAACGGGAATTCAGTATTTGTAAAGCACAACGGTTCTGAAAAAAAAGTTGAAGGTAAAGTGAAAGGTATCGGCAAAAAACCTGATGCTTCGGGAACTTATCCTGTAGAGGTTGAGATAGAAAATCAGGACCAGTACCTTTTGCCCGGTATGATAGTTGAGGGTAAAATAGTTGCTGAAAAACTTGAAAATTTGATATATACAGACTTTGATAATGTAATTGAAGAGTATGGGAAATACTTTGTTTATACAGTCAACAGTGAGAATATTGCAAATAAAAGACAAGTTACTATCGGAAAAAAATACGGGAACAGTGTTGTTATCCTGAGTGGTCTTGAGCCGGGCGAAAAGATCGTTGTGTCGGGTACAGAAGCTTTATCGAACGGAACTATAGTTAAAATATACGGGAAATAATATTATGAATTTACCTAAGTTTTCAGTAAATAATCCCGTTCTTGTTAATATGACAATGATAATCATTTTCATACTGGGAATATATACTACCATAAATATACCTAAGGAATCCATGCCTCAGATAGAATGGGGCAGATTCATGATTACAGTGAATTATCCGGGTGTTGCACCTGAAGAGATTGAGAAACTTATCATTTCAGAGATCGAGGATGAGCTAGCTGATATTACCGATATAGATTATATAACATCAACAGCCTACGAGGGCAGAGCTGTCATTAATCTTAACCTTACAACAACTGCAAATATTGATAAAGCGTGGACAGACGTATCAAGGGAACTTGACAAATTAAGATCCTTACCACAAGACGCAAGTGATCCTTATATGCAGAATATCAGTATTAAAGACCTTAAATCTATTTGTACGGTTGCAATAGAGGGAGCAACATATACTCCGGATGGTCTAAAGAGAATAGCAGAGAACCTTAAAGATGATCTTGCGAAGATCCAGTATGTATCAAAAGTCGAGCTTAAAGGTGCGAAGAACAGAGAGATCAGGATTGAGCCTGATAAGACAAAAATGGAATATTTTAATATTTCATTCTCAGATATTGAGAATGCTGTCGTAGCTAAGAATTTAAACCTTCCTGGTGGCAGTATTGTTGCAGGCAAGTCAGAAGTTCTTATAAGGACCATGGGCGAATTTAATACTGTTGATGAGATCAAATATGTAATTCTTAAGACTTTTGAGAACGGAAACATTATCAGGATCAGAGATATTGCCCAGGTTGTTGATACATATGAAGATGTAAATATAAAAACAAGACTTGACGGCAAGGAGAGCATAAATCTTTATCTATACCAAAATACAGATGGTAACATTCTTGATATAATTTCTAACATAAAGAAATATCTTAAGACCGTACCAGAGAATTATAATGACATTAGAGCCAGGATCGTGAATGATGAATCTATAGCTGTAAAAAGTAATATTTCCACTCTTTCATATTCCGCGCTATTCGGCATAGTTCTTGTTTTTATAGTTTTATTGGTCTTCATTGGATGGAGAAATGCAATATTTGCAGCAATGGGGATCCCTTTTTCATTTATGATGACCTTCTGGTTGATGAAGTATTTTGGAATAACAATAAACAACTTGAGTCTTTTTGCGCTTGTTCTGGTCCTCGGTATGGTAGTGGATGATGCAATAGTTGTAATAGAGAATGTTCACAGGAATATTGAGGACGGGATGACTCCTAAAGAAGCTGCGATAAAAGGATCTCAGGAGGTAATGTGGCCTGTAATCGCTGCTGTGATGACAACTATCGCTGCTTTTCTTCCATTACTCATGATGGAGGGCAATATGGGAAAATTTCTCGGAGTATTTCCAAAAGTTGTTTCACTTGCATTATTTGCATCATTATTCGAAGCACTTTTCATATTACCATCCCACCTTGCAGATTTTTCCAAACCACATGATAAATCTAAATCTGAGGGACATTTTTACAAAAAACTGGTCAATAATTACGGTAACCTTCTTGTAGGTTTTTTGAAACGTAGATCGCTTGTGATCTCAACAGTGACTATTGCATTGATAATATCATTTACAGCAGTTGTCAAAGGTTATGTGAAATTTGAATTTTTTCCGAAATCAGCTCCAACAACATTAACTATAAAAGCTGAAACTTTTGCCGGTACATATCTAGAGAAAACAGATTCACTTACTACAATCCTTGAAAATTTCATAATGTCTTTACCTTATCAGGAAAATTTTCAGTCATTGAATTCAAATGTTGGTCAGCAGTCTGACAGATCTTTCTGGAACGAAGGAACTAACATGATCGAGTTGAGAGTAGACCTGATTGATGCTGACAGCTTGACAATTGATGTTAACACAATGATGGGTGATGTAAGAAAATTCATGAATAAAGTACCTGAAATAGTCAGCTATAAAATATCCACCGGAAGAAGTGGACCACCGACAGGTGAGGATGTAGAATTGAGAATACTTGGTGATGATATGAAGAAATTAAAAGATCATTCCGAGAATATCAAATCATTACTGGCTGATATTGAAGGTGTTGACGATATAGATGACGATCTTGATGTTGGTAAGAAGGAATTGAAAATATATCCTTATTATGAAAAACTGGCCATTTACGGGTTGTCTGTAGCTGAACTAGCTGGTATAATCAGAACTGCTTCAACAGGTAAAGTGATATCTGAACTTAATGAGAGATCAGATAAATTTAATATCAGATTGAAATTGTCTGAAAACAGTCTGAGCACTATTGATCAGATAGAGAATATGAAAATATCTACCAGAACCGGAAAAAAGATAATTTTGAATGATATAGCTAAATTTGAGATATCCAATACGATTTCAAGAATTTCACACAGGGACGGTAACAGGACAGTATCAATTACAGCTGCCACAGGAGCGTATAATAAGAACGGTAAGAAAGCAATGAGAACTCCAAGTGAAGTAAATGAAATACTGTTCGGCAGTAAAGTAAAGAATATTACAGGAGTTCTTGAAAATTTTGAAAAGGAAAATCCCGGATATAAGATCGAGGTCGGCGGAGTAAGTGATGAGAGATCAAAGAGTTTTAAATCACTTTATGTAGCATTTTTAATAGCAATTATACTTATATATATGATATTGGGAACGCAATTCAAATCTTATATTCAGCCTCTAATAGTCATGATAACTATACCATTTGCTTTCATAGGGGTAATTATAGGCCTTATAAGTACTGCAACTCCTTTCTCTATATTATCCATGATAGCAGTGGTGGCACTTGCCGGAATTGTTGTTAACGATTCTATTGTATTTGTTGATTTTATTAATAAGGAAAGAGACAAAGGAACAGATAGATGGAATAGTCTTATCAATGCGGGAAAGACCAGACTCAGACCAATCATTTTGACTACAATTACAACTATTTTTGGACTTGTTCCAATGATCATATCGACCTCGGAATCTGTTAAAATGTGGAAACCTATGGCAGTGAGTATTTCATTTGGACTGGCATTCGCGACGATCCTTACTCTTTTGGTTCTTCCTGTAGTTTATTCGTTAATAGACAGTCTTACTTGTAAAATGAAAAGAAAAAAAGGTATAACATTGAACGAAGCATTAGAAATTCGGGTTGAAAAAGGGTATGATATGTAAGGAACGCAGGATTGCGTTCCTATACTATATCCAAATCATAAAAAAGATCCTGAATTCCCGACAAATCGGGACAAGCCAAGTTCAGGTTGACAATAAAATAAAGGAAATTAATTGAAATATACCTTATTTATATTACTTGCAATATTATCTATAATTTATTCAGCTACGATATCGGGTTTTGTCAGAGATGCATCTGACGGTGAAGCTATCAGTGATGTAAATGTTTATATAGATGGTACAAAACTGGGTTCAGCGACAAACAATAACGGTTATTTTGTCATATCGAATATCCCAAGTGGAAAATTTACACTGCTGGTCAAGTTCATGGGATATTCATCATTTTCAGAGGAGATAACCATTCTTCAGTATCAGTCATTAAAGAAAGAGATCAAATTAAAACCAGTTGAAATAGAGATAGATGCTATTCAGGTCGAAGTCGAGGCTGATGAAGCTGCGGATGAAGTAATGAATATCCGAAGCGGTCAGCTTAAGTTAAAACCCAGAGAGATAAAAACTTCCACAACTTTTATTCAGCCGGACCTTTTCAGGTCTATACAAACTTTACCCGGAGTTGTCTCTGTTTCAGATTACTCCACTGGACTGTATGTTCGAGGTGGCAATAACGATCATAATCTGATATTGTACGATGAAATACCGGTATACAACCCTTCTCATCTGTTCGGAGTTTTCTCAACATTTATTACAGACGCTCTCAGAGACTCAAAACTGATCAAATCAGCGTATCCTGCTGAATATGGCGGCAGATTAGGTGCAGTACTAGATATTCGCAGCAGGGACGGTAACAGAGAGAAATTTGAAGGAAATCTGTCATTGTCCTTATTTGCAAGTGAAGCGGTGGTTACAGGTCCTGTTTTCAGTGGAGGATTTTTGTTGGCTGCCAGAAGAAGCCATATCGACCCGATCTTAAATATGCTTGGTGATGAATACCCGACTTATTATTTCTGGGATGGTCAGGGGCAGATCTATCAGGACTTCGGAACAGATGACAGAGTTATTTTCAGCACTTATATGGGCTCAGACGATCTGGCATTTGATGCTTTTAACATGAACCTGGGATGGGGAAATGATACCTATGCACTCAGGTGGAGACATATTTTCTCTCCAAAAATATTCTCTGTATTCAAACTCTCCTATTCGCAATTTAATATAGATATGGAAAGTTTCGATGCGTTCTCCTATGTTAATGAAGTACAGGATATATCTTTTAAAAACACTTACGAATATTTTATAACCAATAACAACAAGATCAAAGCAGGATTTGAAATACAGAAATTCGGTACAACATTTAAACAGATAGTAGTTGACAATGTTCTTATGGATATTGATTCAAAAAGCTATATAACATCTCTTTTCTTAGAATCTTCAAATACCTGGAATTCAGTATTTACTCTAAAACCAGGTATCAGGTTAAATTATAATGATGATCTGATGAATGATCATAAATTCCTGATCTCTCCAAGATTAAGCCTGAAATATATGCTCGATGTAAATAATTCGCTTACATTAAGCGGAGGAAGATATTACCAGTATCTTTTTACAGTACAATCGGAAGAGCAGAGTTTATCCTTTGTTGATAACTGGTTCGTAATAGATGATTCTGTAGAACCTGCAATTTGTGATAATTTGTCGCTAGGATGGGAACTTACTGAGAAAATATTTGGACAGGATCTTAAGTTCACAATAGAAGGTTATTACAAGTACATGCAGAATCTTCAGAACTGGAAAGAGGACAGAGCAACTATGGATGATGCAATTGAGGAAATGATTGTCGACAGTTTCTTTGTTAACAGCAACGCACAGGCATACGGTATCGAATTTATGATCGAAAAGCAGGTCGGTAAGTTCAATGGAAACATGTCATATACTTACGGAAAGGTTGAAAAGACTATCGATGACAGTAAAGAAGATGAGAATACTTTTGATGCCTACTGGGATGTTCCGCACAGTTTTAAAACTACGGTAAACTATCATGTAAATAAGAATATGAGTTTTGGGACTACAATGACATATACTTCAGGAAAACCTTTCACAGAGAACATAGGTTATTATACTGAGATCCAGGCAAACGGTGAAGAGACGATAAATGCGATAAAAGGGGATTATAATGCTCAGAGATATCCCGATTATTTCAGATTGGATATTTCAGGAAATTACATATGGTTCTTTAAAAACGACAGAAAACTGTTGCTGAATTTAAGTATTCTCAATTTGACAGACAGAGAGAATGTACAGTCTTATATTTATAAAGAGAATGAGGCTACGAATGTAATAGAACGGTCTGTATTCCCGATGCTGCCTAGATTACCATCGATAAGGCTGAGTTATTCGTTTTAATTAGGGTATAGGGTCAAAGGAATGGTTCGTCACCCTGATCCCGATTCATCGGGACAGGGTCAAAAAAAGATAAAAAGATAGATATTGTCCCGATAAATCGGGATCAGCATGACATAAAAGAAGAGAAGAAAAAGAGAACAACTATGAAAAAAACAATTATAACACTTTTATCAATAATATTACTACTCACTTTTATTTCCTGTGAGAATGGAGAATCGACTGAATATGATGAAACAATGGTCATGTACTTGTTTGCTCAGGCAGATTCAACTATTTCAGAACTATATCTTTCAAGAACAGCAACTGTAAATGAATCGGTCACTATGGATAATCTTGGCATAACTGGAGCTACAGTTGAACTTTATGAAAAAGCACCGGACTCTCTATTATTTACAGAGGTCGGAACACTTCAGGAGTTTGAAGATACTCCCGGAGTTTATTATTTGGACAGAATGATATTTTCAGGAGGATTTAAACCTGGCTTCGAGTATAAACTGGAAGCATATCATAGCGGTTTTATATCTGTTTCAGCACAGACCGTTTGTCCTCCGCCTTTGACCAATATATTTGCCACTAATCCTGAGACCTCATTGCCAATTCTTTCTATAGATCAAGCTCCTACTGTTATAGATACATTATTATATAGGAGAGGGGAGAGTATTTTCGATAATGAGATGTTGAAATGCAATTTCGATCCCGAAATTTTATTAGAAGAAGATAGATTGGCTTCATTTATGATAGTTCCGGATGATACATTAAAATCTGATCAGAATTTCTGGTTGGAAGATACCACAAAAGTTTATTGGGATGAATATGAACTTTATACAAAAATGTTTAAAAGCAAGAAAAAGTATGGGGAAGACCTTGTTGATTATAATATACTTGATCTTACTTTATACTGGAGGCAGTTTTACCATGAGGGTCTGCATACTATAGTATTCTCTGCAACTGATAATGTTATGAGAGAATTTCAGGCCAGCGGAGCTCATGGAGGGAATGATATTTATTCTAATGTTGAAAATGGTTTTGGACTTTTTACTATAGCAAACTCGTCAGGTGTCAACAGCAGGTATAGGGTCTATGTAAAGTCGTTGGAAGAGCGTCTTCCATAGAAAAAAAGCGATCGTAAGATCGTTTTTTTTTAGAAAGTTAATCCTGCTCCAAGATACATGATCGGTGCCCAGCTAATTTCAACCCACTCGTTTCCTCCAGCAGGTTGTGATAAAAAACCTCCCTCGAAACTAAGGATCATAGTTTCCATAGCTTTTTGTACTTCAATACTGAGATTTAGTGCAAATCCATCCATCTCTATTTCAGGTTCATCACCGCTTGCAGTTCTGTAACCGATGTTCAAACCTGGTTTTATTGCGAGATCTTCTCTAATGAGAAAGCGTGGTTTGATAGAACCTCCAAATTCGAATACAGTAATATCTTCAGTTTCGATCGTTGCTGGTGAGAAATTGAAATAAGCCCCCATTGCTAATTTGGGGATCAGGTAAGCATCAGCGAACCCTCTTATCAGTAAACACCCATCTTTATCTGCAGAATAGCCTTCAATATTAACATCTCCTCCCATCCACAGTCCTACCATAAATCCTAGATCATATTCTTTACTTTTTAAATCAAGCGAATAAAGAAAAGTGCTCATGAAAAGGATAATAACAATGATCATACTCTGTTTTTTCATACGAACTCCTTATTAATTAAAAATACGTTCTGATATTTAGTTATTATTTAAGTCTTTGAAATAATCTATATAAAAAAGAATTCAAAATCAAGAGTTTAAAAGATATAAAATTGAAATTTTAAATTTCATTATCTGTGAGTCAGAACAATTCGCGAAGATATAATACATTTTGATCAATAAAATTAACATTTGGTAGAAAATATATTAAAATATTTAATGTTTGTGTCTAAATTTAAATTGTCTGATAAATTATATGACAACTTTATTCAAAATTGTGTGTCAAAAAATAAAAACCTGGAGAGGGAGTAAAATGAAACACAATCTACTATTAACAATGATCGCACTACTATTATTGGTTAGTTGCAGTAACAAAGAAGAGAAGAAGTTAAATTATACTGTAAAAGAAATTAACGGTATAAAAAATTTCATTAATAAAATGGAACCTGCAAACAAAGATTTTAATTACAAATTCAATGAAGTTCTTACAATAAAAGGTGAAAATGGGTCAGATAATTCTCTTAGTTCTTTCTACTCAACTGAAAATTTGTCAATAGACAGCAAAAATAATATTTACATTGTTGACAATAACAGTCAGAAAATCAAAAAATTCGACAAAGACGGGAAATTCATTACAAGTTTCGGAAATGTCGGTACAGGTCCGGGTGAATATGGACAGGCAAAGAATTTAGTAATTTTAAATGACATTGTATATATATCTGATCCGTCGACATTTAAGATAATTAAATTTGATATAGATGGTAATTTTATTGACAGTAAACAATGTGGGAACAGAACTCCAGAATTTATTTTGCCGTCAAACAAAAATAATTTTATGGTTGGAACTGACCTGACCGCAGATGTAGAAGAAGGTAGAGTATTCTTGAAAAGCTCGATCTCTAAATTTGATCCTGAAATGAACAAAATTAATGACCTTACATTTATAAAGATGGAATTTAATCCTGCAGAACCCAAACTTAACCCGATGGATTTTATGCAGATATATTCAGTGTCAGAAAATAATATATATATAGCTGATATTAGTGAAGATAACTATAAAATTAAAGTTTATGACTATTCAGGCAAAGATCAATATGATATATCAAAACATTATAGAAAAATTAAAATGACAGAACAGGAGCTCCAAAAACTTAATAGGCAGATAACTGTCAGAAATGATGATACAATATCAGAAAATAAGTCGGAAGTTCATTATAGAAAAGCTGTTCATGGACTTTGGGAAGATAAATTCGGTAGATTATGGGTTTTGAGCGCAAGAGAACATACGGATGATGATAAGGATCTGTATTTTGATATATTTGAAAATGGTGTTTTTATAAATAGTATAATGCTTGATATGTTTAAAACAGAAACTGATCTTGGTATAAACATGACGATCAGATTTCTTGGAGATCATTTATACATAATAGATAACAATGATGAAATAAAAATTAGAAAATTTGAATATTATATATAAAATTTATTAAGAGGTTAATTATGAAGTGCTTTGATCATTTATTTGAAAGATTCCCGGAATTTGAAACGGACAGATGCATATTGAGACAAATTAAACAGTCTGACCTGGGAAATCTACATGAACTTTTTTCAGACAAGGATAATGTAAAATGCTTCGGCCTTGACATTATGAAAGATATAATAGAAGCAAATAAGACATTACAGCAGTTAAAAGCTTTATTTGATAAAAAGCTTGGATTTGCCTGGGTCATAGCTTTAAAGGAAAATAATAAAATGATAGGTCTGATAAATTATACATGCTGGTTCAGAAGGTTTTACAGGTGCGGGATCAGGCATTCTTTAAAAAGAGAATACTGGGATCAGGGATATTTGACAGAGATATTTCCACCGGTAATTGAATTCGGGTTTAATAAAATGAAGCTACACAGAATTGAGTCTATTGTGAATCCCCAGGCTGATCTTTCAGTGCAGCTGGTACGGAATTTCGGATTCTTTCAGGAAGCTTTGTTAAAAGATTATTCCTATAACTTTGTAAATCAGAAATTTGATGACAATTATTTATTTGCTCTATTGAACAATAAGAATACAGAGTATCATGAGCTATTCATGTAGCCTTAAAAAAACCTTTTCATATATATATTTATATTTTTTTAGTGATTAAGTTTGAGTGCTCGTACGAGCACCTTTTTTTTAAAAATTATTTTTTCCGTATCCGTAGGGGAGGGTTAATAATTTACATGGTTTAACAGAATTCATCCGATCATTCAAACATTATGTAACCAAAAATATTAATCAAACAAACAAAAATATTAATTTCAAATGGCAACGGTCGTTCCATGACAGAATAATCAGAAATGAAAAAGAATTATATAATATCAGGCAATATATAAGGAACAATCCGATTGATTATTGAAATTACCTTTTCATTTTCACGAATAATCTTTCCGGATAAAACAATGTATAAAACAATATCAGCACAGAATAAATTTCAAGTCTGCCTATTAACATATTGAATATGAGCACTAATTTAGAGAAATTATCAAAAAACGCAAAACTTCCTATTGCACCTACTCGTGCCAAGCCAGGTCCAACTCCTGATAAAGTAGCTATAGAAGCAGAAAATGAAGTAACAATATCGTAGCCTCTGAAAGTAAGAATTAAAGTAACTGATGCAAACGCTAATAAAAAAACTATAAAATATGCGATGACATTTTTTAAAACCGGATCTTGATATACTTGATTTCCAACCTTGACCGAAAAATAAGCTTTAGGGTAAATTAATCTTTTTATCTCGACAATTACAAATTTTATTAAAATAATTATTCTGATCTGTTTAATACCTCCTGAAGTCGAGCCTGCACTCCCACCAATAAACATCAATGATATGAGAAGTATTTTTGAAAAACTTGGCCATAGATCAAAATTAGTGGTTGTATAACCGGTGCAAGTTCCCAATGAAATAGTTTGAAAGAATGAATGTCTTAAACATAATCCATAACTTTCTTTGTATAACAAAAGTATCGAATTATTATTTAAGATTTCTGCTGAATAATTGTAGTAATGAATATTCAGCGATATTAAAAAGGTAGATCCGATAAGTAAAATCGTATAAAATCTCCATTCTCTATTTGAAAATATATCTGTAAATTTACCCTTGATCAAACTGTAATGAAGAAAAAAATTCATACCGGATAAGTACATAAAAATAATAATGACTACTTCAAAATATAAATTATTAAATCCACCGACAGATTTGTTTAGTGTCGATAAACCGCCTGTACCTAAAGTTCCAAAAGTGTGGCAAAGTGCATTGAACAGGTCCATTCCACCGATCATCAGCAGTGCAGTTAGTAGGATAGTCATACCGAAATAAATATACCATAGTATTTTTGCAGTATCTTTTATCTTTGGGCTTATTCTATCTTTTGTAGGTCCTGAAACTTCAGCTTTGTAAAGATTGGTAGAATTAAATCCTAGAATAGGTAATATCGCTACAACCAATAAAATAATTCCCATCCCGCCTAGCCAATGAGTAAAACTTCTCCAAAACAACAACCCTTTTGGAAGAATTTCAATATCGACTAAAATAGATGATCCGGTTGTTGTTAATCCAGACATTGTTTCAAAAACACAGTCTATAAAATTCCCGTTAAAAGCCTCATGAAAATAAAAGGGAAGAGCTCCAAAAACGGATGCTATGATCCAACCTGTAGCTACTATAATAAAACCCTCTCTAGGTTTTAAGGGTTTATTTGAGTTGAAAGATACTGAAAGTATAATACCTGAAACAAGTGTTATAGCCATTCCTGAAAAAAGTTCTATAAAATCTGAAGATCCGTAATAAATAGAAAATGCAATTGGGAAAAGCATAGAAACAGACAGTATTACTAAAAGTAAACCTTGTATTTTAAGGATCGCTTTCCAGTTCAAATATTACCTCTTGCTCAAATTTTTTGCGAATATATCCTCTGCATAGCTTTTTGCTGCAGGTAAAACGAAAGCTATTACGATATCATTTAATTTAATTGAATCATTACCATTTGGTATTATTATTTCACCATTACGAATTATAGCTCCTATTATCATACCTTTTGGAAATTTGACTTCTTTCAAAGGTTTGTTTATAATAGATATTTTTTCAGATATTTGAGCTTGTATAGTCTCAGCATTGATGTTAGGCATATGTGTGATCGATACTATATTTCCCTTTCTGCAATATTTAAGTACTTCTGCCAATGTTAATTCTTCAGGTGAGAAAACTGAATCAATGTCGGATATTTGATTAACGATCTTACTTATAGATAGATTCCTGATATTACAAATTGCTTTTGTGGCCCCATTCTGTTTTGCTAAAACTGCTGAGATAATATTATATTCATCATCATTTGATACACAAACTACACAGGCATTTTTCATGTTAATTTCTTCAAGAGCTTTTTGATTAGTTCCTGAAGCATGAACGATCAGGATGTTTTCCAACTCTTCAGATAGTTGTTTACATACTTTTATGTCATCATCAAAGATAGTGACTTTTCTACCCTTAGCTGCTTGAAGTTGGGCAAATTCCTTTCCGATCCTGTTCCCGCCAAAAATCACAATATCATTTATTTTTTTATTTGAAGTAAAATATTGAGTCAATAGATCCTGTAAAATTTCATTTGTACCTATAATGTAAAGCTTATCACCGGGTTGAATTGTATCATTTCCTGTAGGAATCATTACGCCCTCATCATACTTGATTGCGATAACTTTTGACTTTTGCCATTCAGGGTGTTCTATCGCAATTTCCCGAAAGGTTTTACCGGATAGAGAAAAATCTCTTGGGATGTTCACACCGATTATCTGAATTTTATCATCATAAAAGTACATATTTTCAATAGCATCAGGTTCTTTGATCAGGTCTTGCAGTTTGTCAATTGTAAGTCTTGTTGAAGCTATAGTTTCATCTATACCATAGTACTTTGGTGAAATTCTGTCATCGGAAAAATAATAGATATAATTTTCTACTTTAGCAATAGTAGTTGCATGTCCGTTAGTTAATTTCTTTGCCAGAGAGCAGGATATTATGTTTTTATTATCATCATTTGTTAAAGCTAAGAACAAGTCTGTTTTTTCAATTTTAGCCTGTTTTAATCGTTTTACATATATCCCGCTTCCATGTACAACATAAGCATCCAGTTCATTGTTCAGAGTTGCAACCCTGTCTTCATCTCTTTCAATGATCGTTACATTGTGCCCTTCCGTGATCAATCTTTCCGCAATTATATAACCAACTTCACCACCACCGGCTATCAATACATTCATGGTACTTCCTGTTTTATTAAGGAAAGTTCGAAATATAAGGAAATTAATTGATAATTGATAATTGAAAATTGAGAATTGAAAAACGTAGGGATAAGGGGAAAGGGGAAAGTTATGAAAAGTCACACTGAGCGGAGCCGAAGTGTAAGACTTTTCATAATCAACAGGTCCTACATTTCGACTCCGCTCAATGTGACCTGCTGATTACGTTGTCATCCTCGTGCTTGACACGGGGATCCAGGCGGGTTCTGGAATCCTTGAAAATTGATCATTCTGTGTTGTAGAGACGCCCGAGTTGGGCGTCTTTACGATATCAGTGTTCATAGACATATTTGTCACGGTTCTTTTTGCCACGCATGTGTTTCTTTGTTTTCTTGCCACCTTTTTGTTCCCGTTCAGCAGCTTTTTTCAAAATTTCTTCTCTCTGTGCAGCACGTTTTTCAAAGAATTGAGCTTCTCGTTTCAAATTCAGGTAGTTTTCATATCTCTTCGCTGAAAGTTCATCACTTTCCAGTGCTTCTTTTATTGCACAATCAGGTTCGTTTTTGTGTGTACAGTTTGAAAATTTACACATTGTTTCAAGTTCAACGATATCTTCAAAAGTAGATTCCAATGCTTCCTGAGATGCTACGGGTTTCAGATCTCTGATCCCAGGATTATCAATAAGAATGCCACCTTCAGGGAAAAGTATCATTTCTCTATGAGTAGTTGTATGCTTTCCTCTTTTATCAGATTCACGGATATTACTTACATACATTACATCTTCACCCATTAATACATTCACTATAGAAGATTTACCAACTCCGGATGATCCTATGAATGCTACGGTCTTACCTTCCTCAAGGTAATCGAATAATTCCTCGAATCCATCATAGTTAATTGCACTTACTGCAAGAACCGGAAGTTCACCGGCTATGTTCTTCACCTTTTCAATATATTCTTCATACTCAGGACAGATATCCTTCTTATTCAATATCAGTACAGGTTGAGCACCGCTTTCATAGAGCATTACGAGATATCGTTCTATCTTGGTAATATTGAAATCTCTATGATCAAGTGATGCCACATAGAATACAGTATCTATATTGCTGGAAATGATCCTGATACCACCATCACCTGCTTTGACGAAATTCCTCCCGTAGGTATCTTTACCTTTTCGTATCAGTCTTGTTTTTCTCGGTAGAACAGCTTCTATAAAATATTCCTCAGCTTCCACAGGCTTCTGAACAGCCACCCAGTCACCTACGACAGGTAGTTGTTCCTTCCCGAATGTATCCATGAAGAATTTAGTCGACAGTTTTGCTTTAACTTCACCTGACTCTGTCATTAACCAATACTGGTTTATACTTTCTTTTGTTACTCTGGCCGGTTCATAGTTTAATTCTTTATATTTTTGAAAGTTGTTTTCAAAGAATTCATTCCAGCCGTATTGTTCTAATGTTGTCATTATAATTTTGTCTCCGTTTTTTGATTGTATTCGTAGAGTCACAACACATTGTGACTCAGAGACACATGGTGATGTGTCTGTACAACAAAGGAGACGTATATTTGAATTATAGCTATACGCTCCTTGTTCGTCTTTGTTCTTTGTTTGTTACAATCATCGTTGCCTCCGTTGTTTATGTAAGTTATGAGACGCCCAGGTTGGGCGTCTTTACGGATTCCCGTATAGACGCTCTACACGAGCGTCTCTCTTCTATCGTAGTGGGCTCAAGATGTTTAGCGCTTACATTCTGTCATTGCGATCCCGATTTATCGGGAGTGGCAATCTTGTTTTCCGTTTACGGGAAGGTGCGGAGACCTTCCCCTACGGAATACATCACTTTCTATTTTCTCGCACAATTATTGAGAGGGAAGTTACCAGCTTCCCTCTCAACGTAGAAGCTGCTAACTAATGCAACTTCCTTCGATTAAGTTATTCATATGCACCTCCTATTGTTTAGTTAGTACGTATCGCTGCCATGTTTAAAGAGATGAGCGATGGGATCTCTGTGAGATTTTAAAGTCAGAAGTTAAAAATTAGAAGTCAGAGGTGTAAGTCAGACTGAGTTAATTGAAGTCTAAGACTTATTTATTTGAATCCGATTTATCGGGAGAATCAAGTTTAGAAAGACAAACTAAATCAGACTTCTAACTTCTGATATCTTACTTCTGACATAAATATTTAGGGGAAATACTGCGGAATTGAATTTGTAGACCGATCCGAACGGATCATATCGTATGAGAGATTATTCTTATATGTAAACGGTTATTCTAACTTACGCTACAATCTCAAATCCGTAGTTTTTAAATATATCTCAGTCATAATTCCTCCAATTTTTGGTTTTAGTTGTTTTGTTGTCAGTTAGTATTATACAAAATAATTTTGGTTTAGGCAAGTGTGAATACTATATCATAATTAATGTTGAAAAAGATCAATGTATTCTTTATTTTGTATGAAAATACATTCGGGAGTAATATACTATGAAAATAAAATCCATATTTATTATAGGTCTGTTGGTGTTTATATCCAGTACTATGGGGCAGGAACCTAAACGGGAACGTCAGCTACGTGAAAATCGCGAGAACGATAAGTATTCCGGGGAGGTCATAGTTCCTGTACCTGTAAAAATTAGAAAAATGAGTAAATTTCACGGTACTGAACTCTATGATGATTATAGCTGGATGAGGGATGATTCAAGAAAAGACAAAACAGTCATGGACCAAATAAGAGCTGAGAATGAATATTCTATGGCCAGCATGTCGTCTATGATTGAATTAGAGAATGAAATTCTTAAAGAAATTATCTCAAGGGTAGATTTTACAGATATGTCAGTTCCTGTAAAAGACGGTGATTATTATTATTACTCAAGAAATATAAAAGAAGGGCAGTATCCAATTCAATGCAGAAAATACAAAGATCTGAATGCTGAAGAAGAGGTGATCCTCGATCTTAATGAGATCGCTAAAAGTAACGATTATTTTGAGCTTGGTGAGTACTGTATCAGTCCCGACCATCGATATCTGGCATATTCTGTTGATAATACCGGTGATGAAAACTATACATTGTATGTGAAAAATCTTCAGACAGGGAAGCACTTTGGTGAAGTGATCGAAAATGTCGGTGAAGTTGTCTGGGCAGAATCAGACGACACATTTTTTTACACGCTTGTTGACAAATCCAACAGGACCAATAGTGTATTCATGCATATTGTCGGAACCAATAAGGACAATGATATAAACATTTACCTCGAAACTGACGAATCTTATTTTGTATGGATCCAAAAAACTAAAGATAAAAAATTTATTCTTATTGGAACGGCTAACAACGTTACGTCAGAGATGTATTATCTTGATAGCACAGATCCTATCGGAACCTTCGAACTGATATCTGAGAGGGAAGAAGGAGTGGAGTATTATGTTGAACACCAGGGGACTGATTTCCTAATCCATACTAATGCCGATCAGGCATATAATTTCAAGATAATGAAAACAAAGGACACATCTCCGCATAGAAGTGAATGGAAGGAGTATGTAGAGCACAGTGAAGATACTTATATTGAAGATTTCGAGATATTTGATAAATACATGGTTTTGAGTGAGATAAAGGATGGGAAGAAGGTGATCAATATAATCGACTATCTTTCTTTGAGCAGTAAAGAAATAAAGTTTGATGACAACTGCTATAATGTATATCTCGGTGAAAATCCGGAATACAATACAGAAAAGCTTCGATTTATGTATGAGTCACCGATAACACCTATTTCGGTTGTGGATTATGATATGAATGCGGGAGAAAAGGAGTTGGTCAAGCAGGAGAAAGTCGTCGGTGGTTACGACAAGGCAGAATATAATACTGAAATGATCTATGCACTATCTCATGATAATAAAAAGATCCCGATATCACTTGTTTATAAAAAATCCTTGTTAAAAAATGACGTTAGTAACCCCATGCTTCTCGATGGTTATGGAGCTTACGGATCGTTCTTTGATCAGGATTTTTCGATACCAAGGATCAGTCTTCTAGACAGAGGTGTTATCTACGCGATAGCTCATGTTAGGGGAGGGCTTGAAAAAGGTAAGAAGTGGCATAAAGAAGGAATGCTGAAAAATAAGAAAAACACATTTAAAGACTTTATCTCCTGTGCTGAATACCTTATTGAAAAAGGTTATACATCTTCTGAGAAGCTTGTTATCACCGGAGCGAGTGCAGGAGGTCTTCTTGTTGGAGCAGTACTTAACGAAAGACCGGATATCTGTAAAGCTGCTGTTCTTGATGTTCCATTTGTTGATCTGATAAATACTATGTCTGACCCGACTTTGACAGCGGTTGTGGCTGAATATGATGAATGGGGTAATCCAGGGGTGAAAGAAGATTTTGAATATATGCTTTCATATGATCCGTATTATAACATAGTTAAGCAGCCATATCCTGAGATCTTCGTCAGGGCAGGTTTTTACGACCCTAGAGTTAACTATTGGGAACAGCTTAAATGGGTCTCAAAGATTAGGGAAAACAATACAGCAGCAACGAAAGTGCTTTTGAATATTGGAATGACTGGTCACAGCGGGTATTCAGGGAAATATGATCTGTATCGTGAGATAGCTAATACTTACTCATTCATTCTTCATCATATGGGGATTGATCGGTAGGGTTTGGAAGGATCACACGGAATTGTTTTTTAGATAAGTAGAAAATGTTATAAATTGGAGATTGTTATGCAAAATAATCAATCGACATATCATTATAATGAAGTATTAGATGATAATCTAGTATTATGGAAATACATGGATGTGTCAAAATTTTTATCAATTATAACAAGAAATGCTTTATTTTTTTCAAGAATAGATAGATTCAATGATAATCATGAAGGAACTTTTACTAAAGGCAGCATTGAACATTATATGAAAGAATCTAGAATCAAAATAAATGAAGAAGATATAAACCATTTTGAGAATAATTCACAATATTTATATGTAAATTGTTGGTTTGCTTCAGATGTTGAATCTGAAACGCTTTGGAATAGATATGGTTCAAAAAATGGTTCTTTAGCTATTAAATCTAATATCAAATTAATTAAATCTCAATACCCCGAGAATTTTTGTGCGAAAGGCGAAGATACTGTAAATAATTTACTAAAGTTTCAAAGAATTTGTAAAGTTAAATATATTGATTATAAAACAGAACATCCGGATATTACTGAATTTATATCACCTGCATGTTTCAAAAAAAGAGAATACAATCTTGAAAATGAAGTCAGAATAATTCATTGGGTTCGTCATTTAAATAATGATAGACCTATAGATGAAACAGGCTTATATTTACCTGCAAATATAAATGAACTTGTAGATTTGATTTATATTTCACCACATTCTCCATCATATTTAGAGGATGCTATCAATGATATTTTAAAGAAATTTAACTTTAATTTCAAATGTGAAAAATCAACGCTAACGAAACAACCAGAATACGGGCTGAATAAATAACCTACACTTCCTCAAAGCTCCCCACGATCCGATGCCCAAGTGCTTTCACTTCATCACTTACTTCTATCATATCAGGAATTTGAATGACTGTCATTCCGGCAGCATGAGCAGCTAAAGTTCCATTGTCAGAATCTTCAAAAGCAAGGCAATCTTTAGGATCAACACCAAGTTTATCAGCTACAGTTAGATATATCTCAGGATCAGGTTTAGAATTCGTTACCTGGTCACCTGCTACAACTACTTCAAAATATTTATACAGGTCAGTGTTTTTGAGTTTCTTTACAGCAAGATCATAGCCAGTCGATGTTGCTACAGCCAACTTAAGTTCAAGTTTAGAAACATGCTCAAGGAATTCTCTGACTCCTTTTTTCAAAGGTATAGGATTATTCTCTATTGCATCGTGATAAAGCTTATTCCAGATAGGATTTACTGTTTCGTAAGGTATAAAATCTTTGAGAGCTTCAGAGAGTATCTTATTACCTTCGGTAGCACTTCTTCCGATAATTCGTTTATAGATATTGAAATCAGGATCATAGTTGAACTGCTTACAGGCTGATCTAAAACATTCCCAGCAGATCTTTTCTGTATCGAGAAGAAGACCGTCCATATCGAAGATGATTGCTTTGTATTTTGAAAACATTGTTTTCATAGTTGTGGGTTATGGGTTATGAGAAAAAAAGTCACATTGAGTTGATTGAAATGTAAGACTTTTTTTATTAGATCTTAGATTTCGAATAACTTAGACTGACTTCCTAACGATCCAGATATCCTGCTCATTTTTCTTGCCTGGAATGAACTCAAGGATCTCAACATCTTTGAGTATTTTTTCTCGCATGAATTTCTCTGAATTATAGGAAGTAAAACTTCTTTTACCTTCGGTAACATTACTTCTGATCACACATCCTTTTTCATCAAAGATCTTTTTCTCATCATCACTGAGCCTGTCTTTGCTTGATTCACCGTGAATAGACAAAAGAAAAACACCACCAGGTTTTAAAACTCTGATAATTTCATTGAACCATTTCAATTCTGTCACTTCATCCAAATGCGTAAAAACAGAGATACAATAAACAATATCGAAAAAATTATCATCATATTCAAGAGGGGGGAGTAGTTCATTCTGAGAGAAGCTGATATTAACAAATGAGTTCTTATCCCATTTGATCGTCTCAGGATTATAATCTGATCCGAATATATTTGCATTTTTTCCGGATAGAATTTCAGGGATATGCCTTAATATTCTTACCGGACCGCAACCCCATTCAAGCAGATCGATATTTTCAAGTGAATGATGTTTTTTCAGAAGGTCAAGAATATCAACAGCACTTTCTTTGCCTTTTTTGTAGTAAGAAGTGTAATCCATTTTTCCAAATGATTCAAAAAGCATATAATGGGGTGGAAGTAAAATATCAGGATTGAGTTTTTTAAATCTGCTGTTCTTTGAAAAGTATGAAAAATAACTGAGGATAAAATTAACATGATCAGCCTGTTCTAAAAGTCCAAGCTTTCTTAAGATCCGAAGTATAAACTGTTTCAACTATTTCTCCTTCATGACTAGATTTAAGGCATCCATAGGGCATATCCAGACACATTTTTTACAACTGATACACTTGTCATCATCAATTTCAATGTAGGCTTCATAAACAGTTATACAATCAGTCTCGCAAACTGCTACACATGTCCCGCATCTATCGCAAAGGTTTCTATTTATCTCTATCATCATATTCCTCAAGTTCTAGGTTGGTAAGGTGATCACCCATGATCTTTATAACTTTTTCCCTGTTGAAGTGGTTCACTGAGCTGTAAGGAATAATATCTATGATCGAATTTTTATCCGCTAATAACTTCTTGAACATCCTCAACTGAACGAATACTTTATTATTCGAAAGCTTGTCTTTTTTACTAAGGATCACTATCTGAGGTATTCTGAAAAAATCAAAGGTTTCAATAAGCATCATATCATTTTCTGTTGGTATATGCCTGATATCAACTATTGAAAAAGCCAGTCTAAGTTTATTATTACCTTCAAAGAACGACTCAGTTAATTTTCTCCATTTTTCTCTTTCAGTCTTGGGTACTGATGCATAACCGTAACCGGGAAGGTCTACGAAATAAAAATTTTCATTGATAAGAAAGTAATTGACTAATCTGGTCTTTCCGGGAGTATTACTTGTCTTAGCAAGTTTTTTTCTGTTCAGCAGGGAGTTTATCAGTGAAGATTTACCTGCATTGGAACGGCCTGCAAATACAAGCTGTTCTTTTTCATCAATGATAAAACCTGACCTGTCAGAAGCGCTTGTTATGAAATCAGATGATCTGATTTTAAATTCATTCCGGTTGTATGAATCATTTTCATTTATTACTTTATAGTTTTCGCTCATTTACCGAGATCTCCAAGAATATATTTTATCACCTCAGAAATATGAGAGACAGGTATTATTTTTAAAGCTGATTTGATCTGTTTATCAATGTCATCAAGGTCTTTAATGTTCTGTTTTGGAATGAAAACAGTTGATATCTTTGATCTTTTTGCAGCCATTAATTTTGTTTTCAAACCTCCGATCGCAAGGATCTCTCCATGGATAGTTATTTCTCCGGTCATACCGATACTCTGATCAACAGGAATATTCTTTATCGCACTAAGCAATGATATTACGATAGTGCTTCCTGCGGACGGTCCGTCCTTTGGAGTAGCACCTTCAGGGAAATGTAAATGTATATCATTTTCAGTAAAAATCGTGTTTTCGATACTGTATGTTAAAGCAAAGGTCTTAATATAACTTAAAGCAGCCTGAGCGGACTCTTTCATAACATCACCCAGTTTACCTGTAAGATTCAGCTGACCTTTTCCACTCATTAAGTTTGCTTCGACCTTAAGAACAGCACCTCCTGAAATTGTCCAGGCAAGACCGTTCACTTCACCTACCTTTTTGCCTTTTGTCTGAGAAAAATCTTTATATTCTTCTGTCCCTAAAAAATTATGAAGGTTCTTTGTAGTGACATGGATCTGTGTACTCTTGTCCTGAATGGTCATTCTTGCTGCTTTACGACAGATCTTTGCAATTTTTCTTTCAAGTTCTCTTACTCCGGCCTCCATAGTATATTCGGATATGATCCTGTAAATACAGTTATCACTGAAACATATATTTTTTTCGTTCAACCCGTTAACTTTTATCTGCTCCGGTATAAGGAAATTTTTTGCAATGTTATATTTTTCAATATCAAGGTATCCGTCAAGTCTTATAATTTCCATTCTGTCAAGTAGCGGGGCAGGTATCCTTGACTGATCATTTGCTGTGGCTATGAAAAGTACATTGCTAAGATCGAACTCAACATCAAGATAATTATCTCTGAAGGAATGGTTCTGCTCAGGATCAAGTACCTCAAGTAAAGCTGAAGAAGGGTCTCCTCTGAAATCAGAAGATACTTTATCGATCTCGTCTAAAAGGAACAGAGGATTATTAACACCTGCACGGCGGATAGACTGAATGATCTTTCCCGGCATAGCTCCGATATAGGTCTTTCTATGGCCTCTGATCTCTGCTTCATCATGCACTCCACCCAGAGCCATACGTATATATTTTCTTCCAAGTGATCTTGCAATTGATTTACCCAGAGAGGTCTTACCCGTTCCCGGAGGTCCCACAAGGCATAAAATGGGACTTTTCAGCTTCTTGACCAATTTCAGAATAGAAAGGTATTCAATTATCCTTTCTTTAGGTTTTTTTAGTCCGTAATGATCTTCTTCAAGTATAGCCTCTGCTTTTTCAATATCAATATTGATCCTGCTTTTCTTTTTCCATGGTAAAGATGCAATTAGCTCCAGATAATCTCTGATCAGTCCGTACTCAGGTGACATAGAGTGTATTTTCTTCAGTTTTTCAATTTCATGAATAGCTTTTTCTTCAGCTAATTTTGATAATTTATTTTCCTTCTGAAGCTCATAAATTTTACTGACCTCTCCGATCTCAACCGAATCTGTACCGAGTTCAGAACTTAATCCGCGCAATTTTTCTTTAAGAAAGTATTCTTTCTGGTCCTTTATAGTTTTTTTTGTCACTTCTGCTTCGATCTTTTTTTCAAGCTTAGAGAACTCTATTTCATTTATCAGAAGCATATGTATCTCATCGATCAACACTGAAAAGTCGGTTATTTCAAGAAGTTTCTGTTTTCTGTTATAGCTGATATTAAGAATGTCAAGGATCGTATCTATATAAACAGAATGTTCGTTATCACCATCCAGATTAATAGCATTGTCATCTATCTGCGGATTCAGCTCCAGATATTGTTTGAACAGATTCCTGATTATTCTTAGAGTTGCTAAAGTCAGTCTACTGAGCTCAGGTTTAATTTCAATAGGATCGATCCTGCCGTATAATGTTTCGTTGGACATTACAAATTCGATGATCTTTGCTCTTTTGACAGGTCTTACAACAGCCTTTGTTCCCATACCTGGTATTTTTACGACCTGCATTACTTTTCCAACAGAACCGACTGTAAAGTATGATTCGCTTGTATGATCAGAAGCAAGTTTATTTTTCTTGCCTATCAGGATAATAAGTGAGTCAGTCAGTTCAGCATCTTCAAGAATATTTGTAAGATGATGTGAATCAATGTTCAATGAAATGATATTTCCCGGGATCGGGATCTTATCTTTACAAGGGACTACCTTTAGCATTAATCCTGTTTTTAAATTTGAAATATCATGGTTTACGTTTATGTTCCTTAGCATTTATAGACCCTGTAATTTTGTTATACGTACTTATTCAATTCGATTCTTATTGTTGATCCTTTTGCAGAAGTTGATTTTACAAATAGTTTTCCGTTGTGATATTGCTCAATTACTTTTTTTGCCAGTGACAGACCAAGACCCCATCCTCTGTTCTTTGTAGTAAAACCTGTCTTGAAAATATTGCTTTTATCTGAGATAGATATTCCGTGTCCGTTGTCACAGACCTCAACTACGAGAACATTTTTCTCTTCAAAGAGTTTTATTTTTATCTTTCCGTCAATGTTATGGGGGATAGCTTCAATAGAATTTTTGATCAAATTTTCTATCGTCCATACAAAAAGCAGTTTGTTAATGTAAATATTGGAAGTAGCAGAAAGATCCATTTCTATATTAAATTTTGATCCCCCGCTTGGAATTCTTGCAGAAATATAATTTACTGTCTCTTCTATCAGCGGTTTCAGATCACACATTTTGAGTTCTTTGTCCGATGATATTTTTGAGAACCGGTTAACAACCATATTTATCCGTGTCAGATCATCAGAGATACCTTCGTGAACAGGAATGAGGTCTTCATTATCCTTTGAAAGCTCGACAAGATAATCTTTCCAGCCGTTCAATGAAGTTATCGGAGTTCCCAGCTGGTGTGCTGTTTCCTTTGACATTGCAATCCATATGGATTGTTTTTCATTGAATTTCATAAACCTGTAAAACAAAGCGGTCAATATAGCTACTAACAGGATTGATCCGATCAGAAATATCGGATAATGCCTCATTTTGAACATTAGATCACCCGGTAAAAAATAAATGATCCTTTTTTGATAAGCATTACCGTAGATCAGTGGTTTTTCGTTATATTTTTTTATTACTTCAAGTGACCTTTCGGGATCACCTTCATAAGGGAGGTTATACCAGACTATCGGTATCTCTTTCTCGTTCAGGATTATAATACTTGTTCCGGACTGACTGAGTAATTTCAGAATATATGCAGTATTTTCATCGGTTACCTGATCGGTATTCTCAAGTAATTTAAAATATTCCTGTAAAGAATTTTTTACCAACGATGATGTTCTCTGACTATGATCTTTCATTGTAAGCCAGTAATAACCAAAAATAAACGAGAACAAAACAAAGAAAAAAACTATAAAGATGAATTTTATTATCAATTCATATCTGGTGTTCAGTATCTCTTTTAACTTCATTATTGGATCCTTTATTGGAATCTGCTCAATTCTTCAATTTCCTCTTCAGTCAGTGATTTTACTTTTTCCAGCTCATTTTTGGTAATATTCCCTGTTATAACGTCCACGATCCTATCTGTCGCACCTTTATGATTATTAATGAATTCAGTACTCAATTCACATATTTTCCGATAAAGGTCTCTGTCCGACCATAAAGTATCAATTGATTTATAAAGTTCACTGGAACTGCTGAAATCATTCCCGCAATCCATGTACTTCATTTCCTGAGCTTCAGGTGATTTATCAAGATTAGGACCGAAAACAACCGGAATTCCAAAAACCGCCGGTTCGATTACTGAATGCAGTCCACTTTTAGAAAAACCTCCACCAACATAAGCGACATTCGCATAACGGTAAACTTTTGATAATATCCCTATAACATCCACTATCATACAGTCGTATTTCAGTATATCTTCGCTTGTTGTCAATTCAGTGTAAACAATGCTTTTAAGATTATTTTCCTGGCATATGGTTTCAATTTTATAAATGTGTTCGTTATCAACTTCATGGGGAACTATTATCAGGAAAGCATCAGGATATTTATTTTTGATCTTATTCCATGTTTCGATTATGATGGTTTCAGCAACAGGCCAGGTACTTCCTGCTACAAAAACATGTTCATTCGTTTCAATCCTGTTCAGCAGATCGATACCGGCTGAGTTCTCCGCTTCAAAGATAACGGTATCAAACCTGGAATCTCCACTGATATAAAGTTTTTCGGGATATGGAAAAATATTTAAAAATCTTTGCCTGTGCTTTTCATTGATGGTTATGATCCCGGATAATTTTGAAAATATTGACCTGAAGAAGAATCTAATGTACCATTTGTCCATTTTTGTATCATCGGCAAAGAGAGCATTTACAAGATAGATTGATATATCTTTTTGTGCAAGTTCCCATATGAAATTGGGCCAAACATCATGCTTGGAAATTATAACAAGCTGAGGGTTGATTATATTAATGAAATTTCGGGTCTGCATAAAAAAGTCGAATGGGATGTAGGTAATAATATCAAACAGTTCGTTTTCTCTGTTGATATTTTCATAAACCGAAGGCGAGAACAGAGAAAGTACAATATTATAATCAACTGAACTTTGTCTTAGGTTGTTCACTATTGGCAATATTTGTTTGTATTCACCCATGGAAGAACAATGAAATAGTACTGTTCTTTTGTAAGGATTAAGCCTTATCTTTTTCTTAGTCAAAGTTTTAAGGATATTTTCTCTCACTTGCAGAGATTTGTAAATTTTTTTACTAAAGACAGCTGCTAAAATAGTAAAGACGTAAAGAACAGGTATGATAAATGCGTTGTATATTAATCTCAACAAAGCAATACTCCCGGCTTGTTTAATATTATTATCATTCTGCTAAAAAATAAGAAATGTTGGGTAATAAAGCAAAATATTTGTGTGAGAACTTTTTTATTGTATAAAAGATTAAATAAGCATAGCTTTATAAGGATGTTCTATAATAATTTAAGAGATAAAAAATGTTAAAAGGATTTTTACCGAATAATTCGAATGAATTTAAAAAGCTGGGATGGAAACAGGCTGATATTATCATAGTGACAGGAGATGCTTATGTTGATCATCCAAATTTTTCTGTAGCGGTCTGCGGGAAATTTCTAGATAAGAACGGTTATAAAGTCGCTGTTCTCGATATGCCCAGGGTTAATGAGGATGAGGATTGGAAAATACTTGGTAAACCGAGATTGTTTTTTCTGGTAATAACAGGTGAAGAAGATTCAATGGTATCCAATTATACACCTTATATGAAACTTAAGACATCAGATCAGTATTTACCCGGGAATAAAAAGATAAATAGGCCTGACAGAGCATTGATAAGATACTGTAACAAGATCAAGGAAATGTACAAGAACTCAAAAATAGTGGTAGGAGGAGTTGAGGCTGCAGGCAGAATGGCTGCCCATTACGATTTTTGGTCTGACAAGATCAGAAAACCAGTACTTTTTGACTCAAAAGCAGATGTCTTATTGTACGGAAATATGGAATATAATCTTGTTAGTTTAGCAGACCAGATAAAGATCTCTAAAGAATTTAAAAATTTACATTCTCTTGACGGCATCGCATATATTTCTAACGAACCACCTCAAAAAAAGAAATTCAGAATGCTTCCTGAATTTCTTGAAGTTGAAAAAAATAAAGACGTATTCATTGAGCACGAAAAAATACTGCATTCAAATCAAAACCCGTATAATTCAGAAATACTGGTTCAACGGGTTCTGAACCGTTATCTTGTAATCAACAGACCAGGATATCCTCTAGAAACTAATGATATCGACTCAATTTACAGTACAAGTTTTACTTTAAAACCTCATCCAAAATATAAAGAGGATATTCCCGCATATAACAGGATGAAAGATCAGATACCCACGCACAGGGGAACTATTAACAGTTTATCTTACACACAGGACATATTTACTCAGGGAAGATTTATTTCATCCAGATCCAAAAGTTCAATTTTACGTAACATAATTTATTTCACTAATACCAAGGTTTTTAATAAGATGGTAAACAATTTTTACGGTATAAGATCAAATTACTTTGGAATAAGCTTAAGATCAGAATCAAAATGTAAAAAATGTGACAGACTATCATGTATAATACCGACGGTATGTTCAAACCTTTCAAAAGGTACTAATTCAATGATCGAAATATCGAAGGAAGTTGATATTCTGAAAAATATAAGAAATAATTTTTATGCATCTGATGTGGATGTAGCTTTATTACTCAGCGACAATGATGCTTTCAAAGAGTATGTTATGAAAAGAGTTAATACTTACGGTATAGTGAATTTGTTCAATTCAAAAGATAGGATCAATGACTTGACCGGACAGCAGAAGTATGAGGCAACTGTTGAGTTCATTGAAAGCTTTTTAAAACGGGTGGGAGAGTATTCTAAGAAGCATGAACTAAAGGTCAATGTACTCGCAGGACATCCTGGAGAGAATTATAACGATACTGTAGATAATGTTCTTGAACTGATAAAATTTGATCTTTCAATTAATCAGATCACTCCATTTCTGCCGTTGCCAATGACAATTTCAGCATGCCATTATTTCACTGGTAAAGATCCTTTTGAACGGGGTGAAGTAGAAGTCAACAAAAAGATCAGTGAGAAGAAAAATATGGTGGCTTTGTATAATTACAAGAGCAGTTCAAATTTTAAAACTGTTCACAGGATACTTCATGAGCTTGACAGAAAAAAAGATATAAATAAGATACTGAAAAATAAGTGATAAGCAATAAGTAAGGGTAAAAAAAGAGACATTCATGTCTCTTTTTTTTCTTTGTAGCGGGAGCAGGATTTGAACCTACGGCCTTCGGGTTATGAGCCCGACGAGCTACCAGACTGCTCCATCCCGCGATATGAGTTCCAAATATAAGATTTTTAGTTTGTGAAGTCAAGTTTATTTTTGTAATTTCATGTACAGGACTAATTCATGGGGAAAGATTTGAGAAAAAAAATACTATATGCTGTATTAAATTGGGGTCTTGGGCACTCTACAAGATCATTACCGATAATAAGGGAATTGATAAAGAACAATGAGGTTGTCATTCTTTCCACAGGCAGATCATTAATGTTATTGAAGTCGGAATTTCCTGAGATAGAAGTAATTGATTATCCTGACTATTCTATAAAATATGTTAATAATGCAAATTTTTTATTCCTGTCCTTAGCCTTTCAATTACCAAAAATATTGTTGGGTCTATGGAAAGAAAACTCATTCACAGACAGATTAGTTAAAGAAAAAAATATTGATATAATAATTTCAGATAACAGGTACGGAGTATATTCAAAAGGGATTCCTTCTTATTTGATTACACATCAGTTAAAATTTAAGCTGCCTGCAGTATTAAAATGGTTTGAATTTTTATCAGAGTATTTCAATAAATTCTATTTTAGTAAATTCAAGAAGATCCTTATCCCTGATCTTGAAGGTGAACCGAATTTTTCAGGAGAATTGTCACATGAATTTTCACTGATCGACAGATCAAAACTTGAATATATCGGTTTGTTGTCCGATACAATGAACTGTGAAAGCTTATCTTCAGATTATTTAGTTTTGATATCAGGTCCTGAACCACAGAGAACAAACTTTGAGAAAATAATAAGTGAACAGATAAAACATATCGAAGGTAAAAAAACAGTTATACTCGGTAAAACAGAAATAAACAGTTATGAGTCGAATAATGATATTGAATACTACTCACATTTACCAAGAAATAAAATTTCCGGGATGATAAAAGGTGCCGGAATGATAATATCAAGACCGGGATACTCAACAGTAATGGAAATAGCAGCAATGGGCAAAAAAGCATTATTTATTCCAACACCGGGTCAGACAGAGCAGGAATATTTGGCAAGATATTACAAAAAAAATAAATTATTTCATTATGTGACACAGAAAGACCTTAATTTAAAGACTGATATTCATGAAGCGCAAAAATATGATGAAATACCAAAGCAGAAAGTAAATGATATAGGAAATATCATCAAATTAATAATGGAGAACTAAAAAATTGAGAATTAAATTTATCTTTAAATCGCAATTTTTTGTAGTTTTACTCTTATTTATTTTATCAAATACTATTTATTCAACGTCAATAAGCTATAAATTCACCGGGAAAATGTATTTTCCTCTCAATACTGTTCTAGAGCAGGTTGAGCTGTCAAATAGGAGTAATTATACCGACAAGGAAAATATAGAAACAACAATACAAAGGATTCTTGATCATTATTCAAGATCAGGGTTCCCTTTGTGTGAAGTAAAGATCAAAGATGTTAAGGAGTATGATGGAAATACAGTTTGTGAATTAGAAATAAATTCAGGTGAGTATGTCAGGATATCCTTTATCGAATTTGACGGTAACAATATCTGTGATGCAAATTACCTGATCAAAGAATCAAGATTGATACTGAATTCAAAGTTCAATGAAAATGAAGTTAAAAATGCAATAAATTATCTGTATAAAACTAGGTTGTTCTACTCGAAGCCGGAATATTCTTTAGTGAGTAAAAATAATAAAACGGGATTAAAAATAGTTTTAAAAGAAAAAAAATATTTCAAAGGAATGTTCATTGGCGGAGTAAATAATTCGGATGAAAGTTCTGAATTTTACGGTAGTGGTCAGTTTACAGCAGATAACATATTGGGCACAAATAGAAAAGCCGGTATCGAATGGACAAAGAAAGCAAACAATAATGAAAAATTTCATTTTATGTATCGTGAACCATTCACTTTTTCTTTACCGGTCTCCAATAGAATTACTTTTGAGCAGGAAAATAAAAATCTGCTTTTTCTTAGAAGGAATTATGAGATATACTCTGACTGGAGCATTGATCCCGAGACAGATATAGTTGTCAGCTACAATCATGAAAATATTTATCCCGATTCAGCAAATACCGAGATAATTTCAGATGTGGTTACTAATACCTATAAAGGTGGACTTGAATACTCGACATTGTATGATGAAATGATAATCCCAAGATATGGGGGATATTCAATATCTGCAGGTTTCAGCAGTGTGAATACAGAATTTATAGAGAACGATTCTACCTATTCAGCTGTTGAAGTTGAATTGAAGTTCAAAAAGGTATTTAATAATTTCAATGGTATATATATTATAAGTAACAGTGTGTATGAGCAGATCTTAAGCTCGGATAAGATTGATAATTTCAATAAGATCGTATTCGGTGGTGTATACGGATTAAGAGGATACAGTGACGAAAGTTTTTTAACTGATATAAAACTGATCTCTGAAATTGAGGTGATTTATTCTCCTCTAAGTGATCTTGCTTTCGGTTCATTTTTGGATATCGCAGGTTATAATTCTGATCAGGGTAAAATAAAAAAACTAAATGATCTTTCAGTAAAATACGGTTATGGAGTAATACTTTCTTATGTAAAAAGTTCGAACGAGGTTCAATTCACTATCGGGATACCCGGGGATAAAGGTTTTTCAGGATCAATGGTCCACGTGAGATATTCTTATAGGTTCTAGCTGCCCGATGTAGCTATACACAGTCCGAAGTAATTGTTATACCCGTTCTCTTTTAAAATTCTATATATCTCTTTTGTCGTTGCCTGTGTTGTGATCAGATCGTCCACAACAATAAATAAAATATTTTTATCAATCGATGATGTATTGATCCTAAATATACCACTGACATTACTTTTTCTGTTCGAACTTTTAACTGTAGTCTGGGAAACATTATTTTTACTTCTCACTATCATATCTTCATATATCGGTAATTTAAGGGTCTGCGAGAATCCTTTTGCTATATAAAGACTCTGGTTATATCCTCTTTTTTTGATCCTTTTTTTATGTAAAGGAACAGGAAATAATATAGAATTACTGTTCTGGAAAAGATCTGAAATATGTTTTGCAGCCTCTTTACCTAATATTTCACCGATCTCCGGTTTAGAATTGTATTTAAGTTCAAATATCAATTTTTTTATTTTATCATCATATTGAAAAACTGCGATATATTCCGGTTCAGTATTCTTGTGAAGTTTTAAATTCGATAGGCAGGATCTGCATACAAAAAGTTCATCATGCAGATACTCTTCACATATAAGGCAAGATGCCGGAAATAAAAAGGAAGACAAAGAGGATAAGATGTTTTTAAAGAAAGTTTTCATAATATTAGAGTGGGTTCGTAGTTGATATCTACGTTTTAAGATGTTATATCCCGGTGGGATCATTTTATGATATTTTGCAGTTCTTTCATGAACTCCTTCACATCTTTGAATTTACGATAAACTGAAGCGAAGCGAATGTAGGCGACCTCATCAGTTTCTTTCAGTTTCTCTATTACAAGTTCACCGATCACAGCTGATTTAATATTTCCTGAATAATTACTTGTTATCGAATTGTATATATCATCTACCATGTTGTCAATTTGTTCAGGAGTTATATGCCTTTTCATACATGCAAGGGAAATACCCTTTTTTATTTTCTGTCTGTCATATTCCTCTATCGTTCCGTTATTTTTTTCAACAAGGACCTCAGCTTTCTCAATATATTCATAGGTCGTAAATCTATTGCCGCATTCGGTACATTCTCTTCTTCTACGTATCGCTGTATCATCTCTTACGATCCTTGAATCGATGACTTTATTTTCTGACTTGGAACATTTTGGACATTTCATATAACCACTCAATTATTTTGTACTGAGTAAAATAACTTACTTTACATTAATAATGCAAATATAATTTTGATGAATTTGTTTTTATTGTTATATTGTTTTTGACAAAACTAAAAGGAGTTGAAAATGAAATACGCTACTTTAGTCTTACTGATGTTGATATCCTTTACCTACATATCCTGTGATTCTGATTACTCAGGGGAAACATCTGATACTTTCAAGATATATTATGCTGTTGAAGCTGATTCTTTATCACTGTATTCATTGGAATTCTATGTGAACAGTACTTACGGGACCTTAAGTATTGACTCCTTGACAGATAAATATATTTCTGATTCACTTGTAATGAATGTGACCGAGGCAGACTCTTTTTACATGAAGCTGACAAATTTTCAGGACGATACCCTTAGCATGATGGTTTTAAAGGGTATTAGTGTTTTTAGGAGCTTAACGGTTACTGATACCGGTAAGTTCATCATCGAAGGGAAATTTGATCAATAGATTATGCTCTCAGAGTATCAAAATATTCCAAATATTCACATTCTTTATCTTCACCATGTTTAATCACTTTTTCAAGAAGAACAAAAACAGCTGTTTTTGGATCCTGATAACTTGATTTAAGTTTGATATCGCATTCCAGGAGATATCTCAGTATTCTAATAAGTTCAGCAGCTTTATAATTTTTAGCACATGTAATTGTATCTGCATCTCTCCATGGATTATTATATCCCTGTTTTTTAGCTGCCGAATCAATGGATATCCTGTTGGTTAATGCAACATAGCTGATCTCAAAAGCCGAGATGAATATTCTTGAAAGAAATAGATTTATTCCGATAGGGTCCATTTTATTAGAACTCTTTGAACGAATAATATTATCACAGATGTTCAAAGCTACAGAAAGTTTTTTTTCAACTACACTTGTCTGTAATTTAAATATGTTGAATTCCTTAGAAATACCCAGAACATCCTCAATAGTGTCCTCAGTGATCTCGGATCCGGATGTATATTCGATAAGTTTATCGATCTCAGAAGCGATATTTGACAATTGTGCAGAAATGCTTATTGAGAGAAGCATGAGCCCTTTATGACTGATCTTCATTCCTTTGGAAGAAATATAATTGCTCATCCATTGCATTATCTCTTTTTCATTCTTCTGTTTGAATTCCTGAGAAAAACTATTTGGATTCTTGGTAATTTCTTTAAAAAATACTTTTCTCTTGTCAGGTTTAACACCGGTAAGGATCAGGATAGTTGTATCTATGTTTTTTTGCAGGAACTTTAGAAGCAGGTCGGTCACCTCAGAATTTGCCTTGTCAATATCAGAAATGTAAACGACCCTTTTATCAGCCATAACAGGTAGAGAAAATAGAGCGAGACTGATACTCTCAGGAGAAACATTTTCCTCATTGAAATGATTGAAGTTGAAGTCTTTGAGATCTTCATCCATATAGTGAGATATTATTTCAACGACTTTTTGTTCAATAGAATACCGATCTTCTCCTGTTAATAAGTAGATCGTATGTTTAGAAGGATCAATATTAGTGCTTGTTTTTGCCATGTTCACAATATAAATCATCTAACTTGAATTTGTAACAGGGAATTATATTTTTTTTCAGATAAGATAAAAACCAGTATAGGATTTTATCAGTTCATGAGATATATTTCAGTCAGTAGAAATTAAGATAAACGGAGAGTACTTTGAAAAAGATCATCACTTTGATATTATTCCTTACATTAATGGTTTACAACAGTTGTAGTGTAAAACAGACGAAGAATACCCCTAAATATATTTTCCTTTTCATAGGTGATGGAATGGGATTATCACATGTCGCACTGACTGATGCTGTAACTGATCACAGGTTGACCATGCTTCAATTCCCTACAAACGGTGCAATATCGACTTTTGCTCAGGACAGATATATTACAGACTCTGCAGCTGCAGGCACTGCTCTTGCTACCGGAGAAAAAACATCCTGTGGAACCATCAGTCAGGACAGTTCACATACCCGAAGCATTCCTACTATGGCTGAAATGGCAAAACAAAAAGGAATGAAGGTCGGAATCGTGACGAGCGTAAGTATCGATCACGCTACACCTGCAAGTTTTTATGCCCATCAGAAGAACAGGAGTGAATATTATGACATAGCAGTTCAAATGGCATCAAGTAATTTTGATTATTTCGGTGGTGGTTTTGCAAAAGGGGTTGGTGAGAAGTACGGACCCGGTGATGTCAAAGAGAAAATGGTTTCAGCCGGATATAAGATCATAACGAAAAGAGATGAGCTTTCAAGCAATGGAACAGAGAAGATCTGGGCATACAATCATACTACAGACTATAGCCAGTCTCTTTATTATGAAATTGATAGACCGGAGGACCATATTTCACTTTCTGAGTTCACAAAATTCGGGATCGACCATCTGACCAATGACAAAGGTTTTTTTATGATGGTAGAAGGAGGTCGTATTGACTGGGCATCACATGGAAATGACGGAGCATCAATGGTGCAGGACCTTATCGAATTTGATAGATCTATCGCTGAAGCAGTAAGATTTTATAAACTGCATCCGGAGGAAACTCTGATAATTGTAACTGCAGATCACGAAACAGGTGGTTTGGCAATGGGTAATGCTCTTACAGGATATCAAAGTTCATACAAATTATTGAATTATCAGAAGTTATCACAGGATTTTTTCTCAGATAAGGTCGCTTCATGGAAAAAAGAAAAGAAAGTTAACTATGAAATGGCTATGGATAGTATCAAATTTTATTTTGGCTTGGGAGATAAGGAGTTAAATCCTGAATTTGAGCTTATAGATTATGAAAATGATCAGTTGAAGAATGCATTTAATTATACAATGACTGGAAAATCCGCTTATGGTGACTATGAATCGTATAAGAGATATGGTGGTTATGATCCGTTTACTATGACTGCAATACAGGTTCTTAATACGAAAGCCGGAATAAGCTGGCCGACTTTTGCACATACAGCTTATCCGGTTCCTGTCTTTGCCATTGGTAATGGAAATCAGGAATTCAACGGCTACTATGATAATACTGATCTTGCTAAAAAGATCATTAAAATTGCCGGTCTGTAAAAAAACTTTTTTCATAAATTACCGAAATCAATGATAAAGTAAGAGAATTTTACCTGTCAGTTTCTAACTTCTAACTTCTGACATCTGACTTCTGACATCTGACTTATTTCTTGAATGTGATATACAACACAGTTTTTTGCTGGTCAATAGTTTATATTACTGATGTAAGCGATAAACAGGAGTGATAAAATTGAAAAGAAAACTGAAAATCAACGAATTAGAAATAAAGACGGAGATAATAGATATTATTTTTAGATCTTCGGATGATGAAAAAACTAAGGCGGAGAATTTTCAGAATAATGTTGTACAAGATTTCAATTTTGCCGTAGTAAGGCAGCTTGAAAAATTCTTTTAGCAAATATTTTATGTTAAGAGAGGAGAGAGAAAAAGGGGAGCAGAAAATCTGCTCCCTTTTTTATTGACATTAGAGGCGTTAATTATTAATTATCAATAAGAGTTATAAACATTTTGTGATATAAAATTAAGGAATTGACATGAAGACAAGCAATATCCTGAAGAACTCTATCTATCGAACGGGAATAGATGAGAGATCAAATCTTAACCCTGTCAGATTTTCAATATTCATAACGATCCTGTATATGGTATTCGTGTCAGCATATATCTGGTTTTCAGGCAGGATAGCTTTATTATTCTCCAGTTCTGTAGAAGATCTTGCTATGATCGAACTAGTAAAGGGGTTATTGTATGTTCTTATCACAACAACGATATTATTTTTCTGCGTTTATGTGTTATTAAAAAAGGTCGAAATACGGGATAATACTATCATTTCTCAAAATAAGAGCATAATTTTGGCAGAGAGGCTTGTGATGGCTGGGAAATTCTCATTATCCGTTTGTCATGATATTAATAATCTGATGTCTATTATTGTGGGAAATACATCTCTGTTAAGTTTGAATGTGAAGTCAGATAAAAGGAACATAGAACATCTTGAACAGATCTCAACCGCATCAGAAAAACTGATCGATCTTGTCCAAAGATTGATGGACGCGGGAAAAAATTATATTCCCGGTGGTAAAGAACTGCAAGATATATCTTCAGTTGTTGAGGAAATTATAAATTTCTCTAAAATTCACAAAAAATTGAAAAAATGCACAATTCAGACGGAAATTCAATCCGATCTGACATTGAATGTAAACTCCGTTCTCTTGGGAAGAACTATTATGAATCTGATGCTTAACGCTGCCGAAGCGACAAACGAGGCAGGGAATATATTAATTCGGCTTGCTAAAGCTGATGATAAGGTTGTTCTCGAAGTCCACGATAATGGTCCCGGAATAGATGACAACCTCAAAGAAAAGATACTCGAACCTTTTTATACATCAAAAACTGATGGTAACGGTTTAGGGTTACTCTCGTTAAAAATATGCGCCCAGCAGCATGACGCCGAAATTGCGATAAAGATATCACATCTCGGCGGAGCATGTTTTTCGCTGTCTTTTCCCTTTAAAGATACTTTAGAGTTGGAGCTCTAATCTGTATCTGTGTCTGTTCATTCTTAAAAAAAATTTTCTAGTTGACTTCATGTCACTATTTACATTAGTGACATTTGTCCCCTGAGAAGTAACCAAGTGTTACGCGGTAGTAAATATTTCTTCATTTTATCACTTCCGGATTT
>JAFGVM010000036.1 GCA_016937995.1 Candidatus Delongbacteria bacterium | reverse complement strand
GGACAACATTTTTAAACAGGACGCCATTAGAAGAGGGGACGAATGGGAATCGTCCCCTACGGTTTCCAATAATACGCAATATTTCCAAAACCGATTAAAACAAGTTAATAAACGACATGGTTTGGGTGAAATGATTCGTTCATTTAAATCAAATGTATCGCGTGAAATAAAACAAATAAAATATAAATCCACATTCAAATGGCAAAGATCATTCCACGATCATATTATCAGAAATGAAAAAGAATTGTATTCAATTAGGAAATACATTCGTGATAATCCATTGGATTGGTAATGCCTACTCCTGCCGTAGAGCATCGATCGGATTCAGCTTCCCGGCTTTCATGGCAGGATAGATTCCTGCGACTAATCCTATAAGGACTGATACAGAGAAAGCTGTCATTATCGTCCAGAGAGGTGCAACGGTAGATATCTTTGAAAATGTAGAAACAAGTTTTGAAATTCCTACACCGGCTCCGATACCGAAAGATCCACCGAAAAGACTCAAGATCACCGCTTCTATTAAAAATTGAACCATGATATTATTTTTATTTGCTCCGACAGATCTTCTCAGACCGATCTCTTTTGTTCTTTCAGTTATAGAAACCAGCATAATATTCATAATACCGATACTGCCGACTACCAGAGACATTCCACCAATAGACAAAGCTGCAAGATAGATAATGGCAATAATGTTATTCATCTTAGTAGCAATTTCATCTTTAGTAGTGATCTCGAAATCATTTTCATCATCTGACCTTAAATTTCTCATCCTTCTTAAAGCAACAATGGTTTCATCTACAGCTCTGGAAAGAAGAGTCTGATCCTTTGCAGCTACCAGTAGATCAACATTCCTGTCCTTGCCGAACATTCTCTGAAAATGATGAGCTGAAATAGCGACAAAGTTATCCTGATCTTGACCGAAACTTTTACCTTTTTCTGAGAAAACACCGATAACTTTAAATCTTAATCCTCTGATAAATACATATTGATCGATCGGATCAATAAATTCGAATAGTTTATTCTGAACACTTTTACCAATAATAACATTTTCGATACCTTCATTCAGTTCAGTACCTGTGAAATATCGACCTGATTCAATATCATAACCAGAAAGCTGTAACCAGTTATCTGTAGCACCGTTGACTGTAATATTCTGCTCAGTCTTCTTATTACCGAATTTAACTTCCTGACCCCATTTTCTAAGCAAAGGTATCACTATCTCAACACTGTTACATGAATTCTCTATCTTTTCAGCATAATCAAAAGTAATATTCGGTCTCTTCCAGTATTTTTTCCAGTCGTGATCACCACCCATGGTAGGTCTTTTGGTAATAAAGAAACTTGCAGCACCGAGTTTATTGATCTCTTTCTGCATTTCACTTCTGAATCCTTCAATAGCAGCCTGCATAAGAATTATCACCATGATACCTATTATAATACCAAGCATAGTTAAAAAGGAACGCATCTTGTTCTTAAAGATAGATGATACAGCTATTTTTAGAAGGTCAAGTATCATTATTCGTACCTTAGAGCGTTAATAGGGTTCAGTTTCGCAGCTTTGTTCGCAGGATAATAACCGAAGACAACACCGACAAGTGTTGAAAAACCGACACCGATCATCATTGATATTAGAGAGATGCTGTACGGTAGAGGTGTGAAGCTGCTTATAAGTGCAGCAACAGAGAAACCTGCAATAATTCCCATGAAACCTCCGAAAGAGCAAAGAATGACCGATTCAATTATAAATTGTGTGAGAATAAGACTTTTCGTAGCACCGAGAGCTTTTCTGGTGCCGATCTCTTTGGTTCTCTGTGTAACTGAAACAAGCATAATATTCATTATCCCAATTCCACCTACAAGAAGAGAAAGGGAACCTATGACGAAAAGTAGTATTTGCAGTGAACCGGTGATCTTGTTCAGAAAATCCAGGATCTGACTTATTTCATTAATACTGAAATCATTATCCTCATCAGGCTTTAACCCCCGGCTTACTCTGAGCAGAGATGTAATATTATCAATAGTTTCATTTGTTTTAGTGGGGTCTTTTGTTTTAACTGAAATCTCAATACCATGTCTTCTGCTGTAATTAAAATATTTTTTAAGAGTAGTGATCGGAATTATAACTTTTTCATCCATATTATTACCGAACATCTCACCTTTTTTTTTCAAAACACCTATTACATAGAATTTTTTTCCGTTCAGTTTTACATACTGACCCACAGGATCGATATCAGCAAATAAAAGATCTGCGACCTGACTTCCAAGTAACACAATATCAGATTTTCTTTCAACTTCACCTGAATTAAAAAAACGACCTGATTCCGGTGCTGAATCTGATGTATATTCGTAATATTCATTAGAGCCGATCAGTGAAACGTAGGATAGAGTATTTGATCCGAATTTAACATGACTCCAGGAATAAATAATAGGGGAGACATATTCGATCATGTTGGAATTATCTCTGATAAAATCTGCATTCTCGATTGTCAGAGGTTTTCTCTTTCTTTCTACTCTCCAGTCCCTTCCCATCCAGGAGTATTTTGAAATATGAAGAGTGTTTGAACCCATCGATGAAAGTTCTTGTACAATAAACTTTTCAGCACCTACAAGCACAGAATGGACAAAAATTATTGTTGCAACACCGATCATGATACCGAGAAGTGTCAGGAACGATCGCAGTTTATTCTCTCTGATGATGTTTAATGATATTTTAATGGATTCCCAGATGTAGTACATTTTTTTAAGTCAGAAGTTAGAGGTTAGAAGTAGGGGCACAACATCTTGTGCCCTGAAACGCATTGAGTTTGTAGTTTTATTGTCATATTCGGACTCGATCCGGATATCCAGAGCGATCTATTTATGGATCCCCGGTTCTGGTACCCAGCCCGAGGATGACAGATCCTTTAATTATTATTTCGTTTTTGCCCATTCAGATAATCCTGTTCGATCTTACCGTCTTTCAGATGGATAACTCTTTTTGCAAATTCAGCGATATCAGGTTCATGAGTTACT
The DNA here is from genome assembly GCA_016937995.1 of Candidatus Delongbacteria bacterium. GTDB lineage: Bacteria > UBA4055 > UBA4055 > UBA4055 > UBA4055 > WTAK01. Next base: position 24,598 of record JAFGVM010000036.1, on the reverse strand, counting down.
ACAATGATCGTATTTCCTTCTTTATGAAGATCATTGAAAAGGTTCATTATTTCGATACTGGTCTTAGAGTCAAGATTACCGGTAGGTTCATCGGCTAAGATAATGGAAGGATCGTTTATCAAAGCTCTTGCTACTGCGACTCTCTGCTTCTGACCGCCTGAAAGTTCATTAGGTTTATGCATCATCCTGTCAGAAAGACCTACTTTTTTCAATGCGGTTATTGCCCTATCCTTTCTTTTCTGGGCAGGAACTTTTGAATATATTAAAGGTAATTCTACATTATGAAGGGCTGTTGATCTTGCCAGCAGATTAAATGTCTGAAAAACAAATCCGATCTCTTTATTTCTGATCGTAGCAAGTTCATTATCATTCAAACTCTCAACATTATGCTTATTCAAATAATATTTTCCACTCGTAGCAACATCAAGACAACCGATAATGTTCATCAAAGTTGATTTGCCAGAACCTGATGCACCCATAATAGCTATATATTCACCCTTCTTGATCTCCAAAGACACACCGTCAAGTGCATGGATCTTTTCTTTTCCCGGAGTATATGTTTTTCTGATATCTTCTATCTTGATCAAAATTTCTTCCATTATTTGTTTTCCTTCTCAACTGTATCTTTAACTTCCATTTCAGATTTAAGCACCTTACTGATGGTCTTATAATTTCCGATAACGATCAGATCACCTTCTTCAAGCCCGTCAGTAATTTCTATGAACCTGTTGTTTGCGATACCTGTTCTTACCTGAACAGTTTCTACATTATATATATTATCAGGACCCTTCGGTCTCAATTTAAATACCACATCAGCATACTCACTTTCATTAGACCAGACTATACCTTTTTCAGTTTCCTCTTCAGTAATTTTTTCATTTTCTTTATCCCCATTGTTCAACTCAGAATATTTTCTACGTGCCAAAGCCTGAATAGGAATGGATACAACATCATTTACAACATCTGTGATTATCTCTGTATAAGATGTCATACCGGGTTTAATACCCTGATCTTTTGTGAGCATTTTGACCATAACCTTATATGCAACTGATCTTTCTGAACTGCCGAGGAATGCGGGAGAATTTCCTATCTCTGTTACGATACCTTTAAACACAGTATCAGGAAGAGCATCAACAGTGACTTTTACAGAATCACCTAAAGATATTAAAGGTACATCATTCTCATCAACTTCAATATTGACCTGCAGCTCTTTTACATTAACAATATTTAAGACGATGTCTGTATTGAACTGACTACCAAGGACCATTTCACCTTCTTCTTTATAAATTTTTGAAACAAGACCGTCCATAGGTGCATAAAAATTAGTTTTATTCAGCCTGTCCCTGGATTGTTCAAGATATGCTTCCTGAAGTTTTATACTCTCTAGAGATGATTCATAGCTTGTTCTGGCAATATCAAGGTTCAGTTTTACATTTTCAAAGTCTGTCTCAGAGAGAAAATTACTGTTCTTTAACTTTACCTTGTTGTCATAATCCAATTCCGCCTGTTTGAGCCTGGATCCAGCCATTTTAGAATTATACTTCTGCTGTGCCAAAGCTGCTTTCTGCTGCTCAACTTCTGCTTCAATATTCTTTCTGTCAAGTTCAAGAAGAAGATCACCCTTTTTTACGATATCGCCCTCTTTTACCAGTAATCTTTTAATGTTCGCAGCAATTTCAGAAGAAATATTTACAGTTTTAATAGGTTCAACAATACCTGAAGCTGAGATAGTTTTAACGATAACTCTCTTCTTAACTGTGTCAGATTCAATTGTCGTGATCTCTTCTTTCTTGGTAGCTATTTTATAAACAATGCTTGCAACGATCAAAATTATGATCAACCAGACGAACTTCTTTTTCTTATTTTTCATTTTTATCCTGATATTATTTGTTTTTTATATCCAAGGGACATTGTGTTTTGTCTCTACATAGTAAATATATATACTCTTTTCCTGTTATCATAAACAAAAAATCTTTATTTTTAATCCTGACAGTATATTAGACTCTGAAAAATGAAAAAGGTTGCACCAGAACTGTAAAAAATATTCTTGACCTATATCAATATAAAAAATATATTCCATTGCTAAAAAAAATAATAATTGAAATATAATACGGAGCAAACATGGCAGTTTTAAGAAAATTCAAAGCTATAAGACCAAAGAAAGGTCTGGAAGAAAAAGTTGCAAGTTTTCCTTATGATGTTCTTAACAGTGAAGAGGCAAGAGAATTAACAAAAGATAACGAATATTCTTTTCTTCACGTTGTAAAACCGGAAGTTGACCTACCCGTAGGAACAGATCTATACTCTGAAGAAGTTTATCAGACAGCAAAGAACAACCTTAATAGATTTATTGCAGAAGGGACTTTGATAAAAGAAGCCAGTGATAAGCTTTACATTTACCGTCAGACCATGAACGGAAAAGAGCAGTACGGTATAGTTGGATGCTGCAGTGCAAAAGACTATGATGATGATGTGATAAAGAAGCATGAGCATACGAGAAAAGTGAAAGAGAATGACAGAATCAAGCACGTTGACACTACAAATGTTAATGCCGGTCCTATTTTCTTAACTTACAGAGCTCAGAAGTCTATTGATGATCTGGTAGCTGAAGCTGTAAAAGAAACTCCTGTATATGATTTTGTAGCGACTGACGGTATCGGTCATACAGTATGGATCATTGAAAATGATGAATTAAGTGATAAGCTTATAGTTGAATTTGCGAAATTGAACTTTTTATATGTTGCTGACGGTCATCACAGATCAGCTTCTGCTGCGATTGTAGCTAACAGAAGAAAGGAAGCTAATCCAAACCACACTGGAAATGAAGAATATAACTATTTCTTGTCAGTTCTTTTTCCTGATGAACAACTTATGATAATGGATTACAATAGAGTTCTCAAGAACCTGAACGGACATACAGAAGAAGAAATGTTCGCAGCTGTAGAAAAAATATTTGAAGTGGAAAAGAAGGGAGCAGATAAATATAAGCCATGTTGCAAAGGCAGAGTTGGAATGTACTATAAAAATGAGTGGTATAAGCTTACTATCAGAGATGAGTATGTTGTAAAGAACGATCCTGTAAATTCATTGGATATTGCTGTTCTACAGAACAATCTGCTAGATCCTTTCTTTGGTATTGCAGACCCTAGAACAAGCGATGAAGTAGATTTTATCGGAGGGATAAGAGGTTTAGGGGAGCTTGAAAGACTCGTTAACAGTGGAAAATTCCAGGTTGCATTCGCTATGCACCCGACTTCGATCGAAGAATTGATGAATATTGCTGATGCTGGTAAGGTCATGCCGCCTAAGTCTACCTGGTTCGAACCTAAATTGCGTTCAGGCCTATTAGTTCATAGTCTTGAGGACTAATGAACTAATGACTGTTTATAAAATTCGTATTATAAACAGCCAGAACAAAATTTCATCTTTTTTTAAGGAATGCAGAAATGCGTTCCTTTTTTTATTTAACAGTTTAAATTGATGCAAATAATTATTTTGCAATTTCTTATAATAATCTTTAAATTCGAATTTGAAATTCAATAATAATGTATGATATACAGGAGAGAAGAATGAAGACTATTTTGTATGACGAGCATGTAAAACTTGGTGGTAAAATGGTTGATTTTGCCGGCTGGGAAATGCCGTTGTGGTATGGAAAAGGACAAAGTGCGGAGCATCATGCTACCAGAGATGCCGTTGGTCTATTTGATATTTGCCATATGGGTGAATTTGATATATTCGGACAGGGAAGTGAAGAAATGATGTCAAATCTTTTAACAAATGATATAAAAGGTATGACCGATGGTCAGGCAATGTACAATTTCATGCTTAATGAGCAGGGTGGTGTTATAGATGATTGCATCATTTACAAGTTTAACACAGAAAAGTGGATGCTGGTGGTCAATGCTGGAAATATAGAAGAGGACTTTCAATGGTTGAGATCACATGCTTCAGAAAATGTTCAGGTCAATAATGTGAGTGATAATACATTCAAACTTGATCTGCAGGGACCTAATGCCCCAAAGATCATTCAGGAACTTGGAGGGGAAGAGGCAGTCGACAAATTCGGTTTCTTCAAATTCAAAGAAAATATTATACTTGACGGAATTCCTGTGTTATTATCAAGAACAGGTTATACCGGAGAGATCGGTTTTGAGATCTATGGTGATAATAAATACGCTGTTGAATTGTGGAATAAACTTCTAGAGGTAGGTGGGAAATACGGTATTGAGCCATGCGGTTTAGGTGCCAGAGATTCTTTAAGAACTGAAGCGGGTCTTCCTCTTCACGGTCATGAAATTCATCCTAAAATACCTGCTGTTGGTACACCATGGGGATTTGTATTTGAGTGGGAGCATGATTTTATCGGTAAAGATGTTCTGGTAAAAGAAAAAGAGTCAGGTATTAATTATTTTATTTATCCATTCATTATGGATGGAAGAAGTAAAGCAATGCCGGGATGGAATGTGCTTAAAAATGAAGAAGTTATCGGTACGGTGATGTCCGGTGTGATCTCTCCAACACTTGAGAATAAACCTATAGGATTCTTAAGGTCAAAAGTTGAGTTGGCTGAAGAAACAGAATTAACATTCAATGAGGAAGGAAAGAAAAGGATCCTTGAAGGAAAAATAACAACTTCTCCTTTTGTGAAACCAACGTCCCGAAAGAAAATGAAAAATTTCCTGTAACGATCATACTCGTTTCAAATCATTCTGATAGTACCATTAAAAAATATTCAAAACATAAAAAAAGGTGGAAAATCATTTCCACCTTTTTTGCTTATATGTGATCTGAGTTATTTTATCAGTAACGCTTTCTTTACATCAGTGAAATTCCTGGTCTTAAGCATGTAATAGTATACTCCGGAAGATACGGACTCTCCGAAATTATTCTTGCCATCCCATTTTATTTTATGAACACCCTTATCGCTAAAACCTTCTGAAAGGGTTTTAATACTCCTACCCATTCTGTCAAAGACCACAAGTTTTACAGGACCGCTTTCGTCAATAGAGAAAGAGATAGTAGTTTCAGGGTTAAAAGGATTCGGATAGTTCTGATACAGAACTGCTGAAGTCGGTACATATGTATCTTCTATGCTGTTGCCGTCCTTAATATCGAAGATCAAAGAGATCGCTTCTTAAGAATAGATATCTTTCGATACTTTGTAAGTAAGAGTATCTACACCGAAAACATCAGTGTCAGGTGTGTATTCGAAAGTTCCGGCTACCGGATCAAGAATTGACATTGTTCCCAAAGAACCGTTATCAACTATTGCATATGTCAATTCGGCACCTTTTTCTCCGGGTAGTGTTCCGGTTGCATTAGTATTTGTTGGAATGAAATATCTTACTGGAGCAGTAGAATTTGTCCAGTATTCCAGGTTTATATTTTCGATCAATGCATTGTTCAAATTGTTCTGGTCTGAGATCTCACTGTAAAAACCTTCATCGATATTCCAGTATGAAACCAGATCAGGATCAGAAGTAGAAGGTTGATTTTGAAGAATACTTCTGAAGAAATCCAGTGATTTTGGCTGGTCCCAGACACAAACTTCATCAATAGAACCGTCAAAATACATACCCGGTGCAGAACCCAGAATTAGATCGTCGGATTCGTCATGCTGGATCGCTGAAGCTGTAGGATAGGATACTTTTTGATTTTCGTATTCCCCGTTAAGATACATAACAAAGTCTTTTCCATCGTAAACAACGGCAAGATGATACCACTCATCAGCATTTAAAGCGTTTAAACTGTAAAGTTTTCTGAGAAGCCCGTCCTGTGTTTTGATAAAGAATTTAATTATATTATTACTTTGTACCTGTATGTACCATCCGGATGAGGTGCTTGATGCTTTAGAAATAACTCCCTGATTTATACCGGTCTGATTTAACTTTATCCACATGGAAACAGAAAGTTTTTCCATTGCATTCAATTCTGAATTATTACCTGCGTTTATTGTGGAAAAGGCGTTTAAATTATAAGTATTGCCAAATCCGGCAAGCGGAAGCGGGTCTCCGAATCTAACATAAAAATCATCAAATATTCCATCAGATTTGTTCGTTCCAACAACAACTATCTTAGAAAGACCATTCCCGACTTTTGTTAAAGTTAATATGCTGTCTGTAATGGAATGTGTCAGCCCGACAATGTTACTGGAATCATCAATTGAATAATCGATCGTTCCACCGGAAATACTTGTAAAGTAATCATTTAAATTTATCACAATTTCGTTTTCGCTGCTGACAAAATCTTCAATGAACGGATCTACAACAAGGTCAACAGTTCCCGGTCTGATATCTTTGACTACAGCCTGCCAATCATTAAAAGTTAAACCACCGGGATTAAGGTTGTCCAAGTAATAATATCCGTCTGAAGAGCCACCCCATCCCCAGTTAAAATGGAAATAATCTGTAGCCTGATAACCGTCACATACAAAAGCATGACCACCGTCCGGTCCCTGACCGGAATAGTATACAGGTAAAGCATTGTCAAGGTTCTCTAATATCAATGTATGCCATTGTACACTGTTAAAAGAAGACCTGTCATAATATCCTACACCTGCATTATATTTGAAGTAAGTTTTCAGTGCATAAGGAACGTCTGTGGAATAAGCTCCTGAACCATCTGCTCCATACATCATCTCAACAGAAACACCGGCATGGTATGATATCTGTGCAACTTCATGCTTTTGAACAGGAGTTGAGCTGGAAGATAAACTGTTCGGCATTTCATCCCAGTTATATGTTGAGAAAAAATAATTAACGTAAAGGTCCTGACCTAATTCATTATAGCTGTGCTCACCGTTCCCGTGAAGAGGATAAGAATGGTACTTCATGATCTGTGACATTGCAGTAGCTACACAACCAACTACTGATAAACTTCCGCCATCCAGTGGACAATAGTCGTTGTAGATCGGACTTTGATTCCAAGTTGTTGACAACAAGGGGGCAACAGCCTTAGAATCCTTTGATACTATCTCATTGCTAAGGATATTATTCCATTTTTCAAGAGTAGTTTCATTGCTTAGTTCGTTATATCTTATTTCTTTCAAACTTGTTCTGTAAGCATCGATCCAGAATTTAATGTTGGATTTTTCCTCAGAATAAACAAAAGTTTTATCAAAAGAGTAGCCTAATACCGGAACAGATGCATCATCCCCGGCCACAAGAACAAAACCTTCGGTCATATTGAAAACATAAATGTCTACGTTATCATTCGATCTGATCTCATCAACTGAAGAAATATTCGGAATTGTTTTACTGGCTGAAAAACCTTTGTACCAATTCAAAGCGATATTTCTTGCAGTATCGATCTGAACCGGTTTGGATATAAGTATGGTCATCATCAACAATACTATTCCCATCATAACTTTCTTCATAACTACTCCTTGAAGTTTAATTTTTTATCATAAGCATTTAAAAATAATTACATAGTAGAGGAATTACAATGATAAAATTCATAAACATATAACGATATGAGCATTAGATGTTACAAAAATCTAAGATAAACAAGCTGGTCAATAAATTTAGTGAATTTGTGATAGAATTTTTATATAACTTTCTTTATATTAAATAACTTATAAATAGCGGGGAATTGAAAAACCTTTTAAGAGTGGTATTAAATGAAAAAATTAAGCCTGGATTATGTAAGGAAAGAAATTATCGGTAACTATTCCGTTATTGAAACTCCTTACGGTGAAAGAAATCTATTTTATGCTGATTATACAGCATCCGGACGTAACTTGAAATTCATAGAGGATAAACTGCTAAATATAGAGAAATCTTATGCCAATACGCATACGACAGATGATTATACCGGTAAATATTTAACGAACATTCTTCACCAGTCAGAGGAAATGATCAAGAAATATGTTAATGCAGGAGAAAATTACAAAATAATCTCAACCGGTTCTGGTTCGACAGGAGCATTAAAAAAATTACAGGAGATAATGGGTGTCTATATACCTCCTGCTACACGGGATAGGATCTATACTTCGATCAAAAGCCTGGGATGTAAAGACTGTTCTGTTCTGGAAAAGATAAATATTGATAAACCTGTGGTTTTTATTGGTCCTTATGAACATCATACCAATGAGCTTATGTGGAGAGAGGCGTTCGCAGAATTGGTTGTGATCGAACTTGGAGATGACGGACTGATCAATCTCAGGGATTTTAGAGATAAAATATCAGATAGTAAATACAGGAACAGGATAAAAATTTGCTCATTCTCAGCCGGATCAAACATTACAGGTATTGTATCGGATAGCTATGAAATAGCAAGGATAGCACATAAGCATAATGCTTATGCATTTTTCGATTTTGCAGCAATAGCACCTTATGTCAAAGTAGATATTGAAAAAGATAAAGATAATTATTTCGATGCTATATTCTTTTCTCCGCATAAATTTCTGGGAGGGCCGGGAAGTGCAGGTGTGCTGATCTTTCATCAGAAGTTGTATAGAAATGATCTTCCTCCTACAACTGCAGGTGGAGGTACGGTCGATTATGTAGGATATTTTCAGCAGGATTATTCTTCAGATATAGAAACAAGGGAAAAAGCCGGGACACCTCCTATTTTACAAACCATTAAAACCGCTTTGGCAATGGAAACAAAGGAGAAGATCGGGATCGATACCATTGAAGAAGTAGAGGATGAAAATAAAAATATTTTTTTCAGCTCAATATTGAACAATGATAAAATTGAAATAATCGGGAACAGAGATCCAAAAAACAGGATCCCGATAATTTCATTCAATATAAAACATGAAGATCGTTATCTTCATCCAAGGCTGGTAACAAGGTTGCTGAGCGATCTCTTTGGAATTCAATCAAGAGCAGGTTGCAGTTGTGCAGGACCTTACGGACACAGGTTATTACATATTGATATAAAAACATCTGATAAATACAGGAAAAAGATCGTTCAGGGAATTACCGGAGTGAAACCGGGATGGGTAAGAATAAATTTGCATTTTGTTTTTACCAAGAAAGATATAGATTTTCTTATCAAAGCTATAAATTTCATTTCTGATTATGGCGATAAGTTCCTGTTCCAGTATAAGTTCAACATTAATACTTCAGAATGGACAAATATTAACTATACTGAAAAATCGAGAAGTTTGAATGTCCTAAAAAAATATGAATTGAAAGACATCGAGCAAAAAGATATAGAAAAGTTCAGAAAAAAGTATTTTGTTGAAGCAGAAAAACTTGCAAAGACGCTGAAAAAACCTGAGAAGAAAGATTACGTCAAAGACAAAGCAGATATTGAAGATCTTAAATATTTTTATCATTGTGTAGAATAGTAATGGATTATACACAAATTTTAAATATTGCTAAGGAAGCTGCAAGAGAAGCGGGTAAAATAATCCTGCATAGTAAAGCTGAGATCATTCATGAGAAATCCAGGTCTGACTATGTTACTGAAGTAGATATAAAATGTCAGGACAGGATAAAAGAGATAATTTCAAAAGAGTATCCGGCTCATAATTTCTTGGCTGAGGAGGATGGTCAGAATTTTGAACCTGTTAACGACCTGTGGATCATAGATCCTCTTGACGGCACAACTAATTTTATTCACGGTCTTAAACACAGTGCGGTATCAATAGCATATTACAACAGGAATGATGTTCAGGTAGGTGTTATATATCAACCGTATACGGATGAACTTTTTCACGCAGTTAAGGGTAAAGGGTCCTTCATGAACAACAGTCCTATAACAGTATCAAAGGAAAAAAATATTTCCAGATCAATAATAGCCACTGGTATGCCGTTCAGAAAACCAGAGAAGATAAAAGTTTATTTTGAATGTCTTGCTGAAGTTTTAAGTAATTGCAGTGGTATCAGAAGAATGGGCAGTGCAGCTATAGATCTCGCTTATACAGCTTGCGGTAGATTTGAAGGATTTTACGAGGGATGGCTTTCCCCGTGGGATATCGCAGCAGGGAAGGTCATATTGGAAGAGGCAGGAGGTATATTCACAGATTTCAATGGCGGAAAAAAGTACTTTGATCATGGATGTATCGTCATTGGAAATGAACAGATCCATCGAGATCTTTTAACGATAATAAAAACTAAACTGGGTGAGCAGCAATAATGTTTAATAAAATAGCGCAATACTACGATATGATAATGGAACCTTTTGATTATAATGATCTGGTCGATTATCTGGATGATCTGATAATAAATGCAGGCGGAGAGAGAACAAACATCCTAGATCTGGGATGCGGTACTTCTGAAGAGCTAATATACTTCAGGCAACTGGGTTATGAGGTAGCAGGACTAGATAATTCTGAGGAGATGATAAATATTTCAAAGTATAAACACCCCGGGGTGGATTTTTTTCAGGCGGATATGACCAACTTTAAACTAAAAAGAAAGTTCGATAATGTTATTTCATGCTTTGATACGATCAATTATATCACAGACAAAAATAAACTTTCAAGATGTTTTGCAGCAACTAACAAGGTTATGAATGCCGATGGGATCTTTATTTTTGATTTTAACACAGTATTCGGTTTGATAAATGAATGGGAAGGAGTAAGAATTGAAGAAACAGATCAGTTCTTTATTTCTTACGATTCCAAATTTAATTACGATACGTTAATTTTAGAGTGTAAAATGAAGTTCTTTATCAAAGAAGAGGAAGGTAAGTATGCTTCTTTCAATGAAACACATTATGAAAGAGGGTATACATCTGATGAAATTAAAGAATTGTTGAAACTAAACGGCTTTAAGCTTGTAAAACTACTTCCATTCCTTAAGAAAAAGGCAGTTAAAGATACAAAACTGGACAGATATCAGGCTGTGGCAGTGAAAATAAAGGAGATATAGTGTCAATGGATTCACAAACAATTAAGTATATAATGATACCTGTAATTGGAGCTATAATCGGTTTATTTACAAATTATCTGGCAATTAAAATGTTATTCAGACCATTTAAACCGATAAAATTTCTTGGAATGACTCTTCCGTTCACACCCGGAGTTATACCAAAAGAGCATCACAGACTGGCTGAGAAGATCGGTGAAACTGTTGGAGAGCATCTGGTTACCGCTGATTCACTTCATGATCTTTTCAAAAAAGATGAGGTTAAAAATAAGATATACAAAGCACTGGATTCAATGTACGGTCAGTTCGGAATATTATCCTCTTTCATTACTGATGATATTAAGCAGATGATATCTGAAAAGGTTATTGGTATGATAGATACTGAACTGCCTTCTATACTCGATGAAATGGATGTAAAAGATACTGTGACCAGGAAAGTTAAGGAATTCTCGCTTGAAAGATTAGAGGAAATAATCATCAGCGTTACCAGAAAAGAACTCGCTTATGTTACATATTTTGGCGGGGTCCTGGGATTTGTGATCGGTTGTGTACAACTGCTGATATTCGTAATTTAGTCTGTCTCACTCTAATAAACCTTCAAAAAGTAAAAAATCAAGGAACAAAAATGGCAAAGAAAAAAACAGGAAAAAAAAATAAAAAAGCAACAAGCAGTTCATTCATGGACTCTGTGTTCTCGCTACTGATAGTTGGTGCACTGATATACGGCGGATATTATTTCTTTTTTAGAGACAAATCTTTTTTTGATAGATCAGTAGACAATATTAAAGACAAGGTCAAGGAAGTTGTTGATAAACCTGAGACTGTTCAAAAGGAGGAAGAAATCATTTCAAGCGAAGAGGATGATATGAATATGCAGTTTGAAGATGAGATCTCAGAAAGTATTTCTCCAGACTCCGAAGATACATTGATCAGTGATAATTCTGATTTCGGGTCTCAGATAAATAAACTTGCAAAAAAGTATGAAGGTCTGCCTCTCAGAGAAGGTAAGGACCCGGATAAAGACAAAGCTACAGATAATTCACATTTGATCTGTAAGATGTATCAACACGCAGCAGAAAAATCCGGACGGAGTTTTAAAGGTTATATGCAAATGGATGAGATCAGAAAAAATATCTATAGAGTTAAAAGTTCTATGCTTAGAAATGGTGATCTTGTGAAGTTGAAAAATGGAATGCTTGCAATGGTCATTGATAAAATATCTGAAAAAGATTTTAAATTGATATACGCTTCTGACAGTAAAAATGCTGTGGTCATAACAAACTACGATCAGTTGAAATACTATTGGTTGAAACCTGAGAATTTCGATGGGTTTTACAGATTGAACAAGGATGTGTTGAAGTAAAGGCGCAGCACTGCTACGTGTCTACACAACAAAACAAAAGATGAAGAAATCTAAGAAAAAAAATATAGTTTTTGCAGTTTATGATCATTTGTACACTGAGTACAGAGGATACAAAGTTGCGAACAGTTTTCTTAAATCCGGGCATAGATCAAAGGTCATCGGTATCAAATTTGACAATGATAAAGAACTTTCGGCATGGGAAGGCATTAAAGTAAGAAGGATAAAGATCTACAGATCATTCTCTTTCCCGGTAAACATGATCATCTATTGGATCAAATTATTTTTTAAGTTACTTGTAACTAAAGCTGATGTGATATATTCACATGATATTTTTCCTTTATTGCCTGTGTATGTCGCTGCAATTTTCAAAGGAATCCCGTTCGTTTATGATGCTCATGAATTCTGGCATGGTAACAGTCATATCGAGAACAGGCCGTTCGTTAAAAATTTTTGGATCAGGTATGAGAATTTTTTTATAAAACGTGCAGATAAAGTGATCACTGTATCTAATCCGATCGCTGAAGAACTGAAAAAAATATATGGTCTTAAAGATATTAAAGTATTTACAAACCTGCCAATGATAAAAGAAATTCCCTCTTCAAAGAATTTGTTGCATGAGATCCTGAACATAGATAATAAAAAGAAGATAGTGCTTTATCAGGGGCATATTCTTTTCAATAACGGTCTTGATGATGTATTGAGAGCATTTGTTAATGTTGACAAGAATGCTGTTCTGGTCTTAATTGGGGAAGGTATAGAAAAAGAAAAGCTGAAAGAATTATCTAAAGAGCTCAATTTGTTCGAAAGGATATTTTTTTTGAACGAAGTACCTCACAACGAACTGATAAACTATACTGTGTGTGCTGACATTGGTCTTTGTCTGATAAAGAACAGCGGTAAAAGTTTCTTCTGGTCAACACCAAATAAAATGTTCGAGTATATTCAGGCAGGTATACCTCAACTAGCTTCAAATTTTCCTGAAATGAGTAAAGTGGTAAAAGACAATATTGTTGGAAAAGTAATTGATCCTTCCGATCAAAAAATGATTTATGAGACTCTGAATATAATGCTGAATGATCCCGGATTATTGAGGGATATGAAAGAAAATTGTATTAACTTGGGCAGAAAATATTCCTGGGACAGCATTGAGGAAGAACTTGTTGAATATGTAGCCAACTGAGAAATTTTTATTAGTGACTTTAACATCCCGAATGTGTATCTTCATAATTAAATATAATAAAAAATAAACATAGCGGATAAAATGGATAGAAAATACATCAATAAAGTGAACATTATAACAATTTCAAGAGTGATACTGACAATAATAGGCGTGCTACTGATCTTCAGTGGAAATATAAAATTATTGGTCATAGCATATGTTATCATGAGCCTTTCAGAAGTGTCGGATATAATCGATGGTTACGTTGCGAGGAGAGATAAGCTTGTAACCGATCTTGGAAAGATACTTGATCCCCTGTCAGACTCGATCTCGAGATTCTTTTATTTTTTCGCTTTGGCTTATCATGGTCTGTTCCCGATATGGTTCATGGTATTTTTCTTTTTCAGAGATATAATTGTGGCTTATGTAAGGATCTTTGCTTCTTTCTCGGGAACAGTTATGAGTGCAAGGTTCAGTGGCAAACTAAAAGGAGCAGTACAGTTTGGCGGTCAGTACCTACTGATGTACGCTCTAATGATAAACGTAATCCAGGATGGCGGAACCTTATCTGATACATTTCTATATAGATCTGCAGCCATTGGTCTGATCCTTAATATAGCTTTGTTACTTATCTTCAGGATAAAAGGAAAACTTCTCGGCATAATCATAGGACTTATGATCATACTTGTGACCATGTTGTTTAATTTGAATAATATTCATTTCCACATAAACTACCTTACAACATTTTCAATTTCATTCCTTGTAATAGGTGTTACACTTTATTCTCTGGTCGATTATTTATTCAGTCTGGGCAGCGTAAAGGGTATTTATAAAACGGTAACGAGCACTTTATTAATAGTTATGATGTTCCTGATATCTCCATATTTTCTTGACCTGATAAAAAATAAGATCGAAAGTGATGTTAAGAGATTGAACTGGAAAGCAGTCGATGATCTTCACCATAAAGGTGAATTCACAAATACTGGTATAGTGACTATAAATAACTTTATACTTGTAGCCTCTACTTCAAACGAACAATCAAAATTATTTGTCCATAAAATTGATGGGAACAAGATCGAGTTCTATAGATCATTTGATCTTCCGTCATACCTGACAAAAGTAAAAGACATTGAATTTGACGGAGAGTATTTTTATCTTATTGATGACCTCTTGAATAAAGTGTATAAACTTGACCTTACCGCACTGATAAACAGTAATAAAACCGAAGTTATAGATGAATATAATACAGGTTTCGAATCATCAAGTACACTGGCTACAGTAAATTTCAATAATGAAAAATTTATAGTAATCAATGATTATATTTTTTCAGGATATTTATATTTCTGTAAGACAGAAGATCTAAAAAAGGGTAAAAACTTAAAAAATCAGACAAGCTTTAAAATTAAGAGTGAGTTTTATATCAAAAATCTATATTGCAAAGATAACACACTGTACATATTAGCCAATAAGCTTTCAAAAGACCTGATATACAAAGTTAACGTGAGTAAAGCTGTCTATAATGGAGATATCCAACCTGCGATTGAAGAAATTATATTAGCTCCTGATTCTGACCTGAAGGGGATAAGCATTATGGATGGAAAGTTGATATCATATGGAAATAGAAGCAAAAAAGTATTTATCAGCGAGTAATTCTTGTGAATGATGGAAAAACAAAGATCATATTCAGCGATTTTGACGGTACCGTTACAAAGAAGGATACTTACATAAGGTCTTTGTTCTTTTATTCATCCTGTATCAAGATATTACTAAATATTCCCGGATTGGTTTTCAACCTGATAAAATACATTTTTGGAATGAAAACCAGAAATGAAATGAAGGAATACAGCTATAAGAAATTCTACTCGGGAGTTTCAGTAGCTTATATTAATAAAAAGAGCAAAAAATATTTAAAGAGTGTAAAATTCAACCATAAAGTTTTAGATCTGTTAAATAAATTCAGAGATGATGGATACAAGATAGTTCTTGTAACTGCATCACCGGATATTTATATGAATTACTTTGCTAAAGAACTTGGTTACGATGGTCTGATATGTACCTTGACAGAAAAATCTGATGATAGATTAACAGGAAAATTATCCGGAATGAACTGTAACAACGAAGAAAAAGTAAAAAGGATCAGGGAGTCTGAATACTATGATGCTTCTTCAAGGATAATTACCTTTGGTAATTCCAAGGGAGATCATCCTATGCTTGGGATCTCAGACGAATATTATTATGTAATAAAAGGTAACCCTGTAAAAAATGCTAAATTAAATTAATTTGAGAATAAAATGATAAAAGTTAAAAGCTCAGAGCTAAAAACGATATTTACTGGTCTTAAGAAACAGAAGATCGCTGTTATAGGTGATGTGATGCTAGATGTTTATTATTGGGGGGACACAAATAGAATCTCACCAGAAGCACCAGTTCCTGTTATTGATATTTCTCATGAAGAGATAAAACCGGGTGGTGCAGCCAATGTTGCGTTGAACTTAAGATCGTTAGGTGCTGACACTTGTCTGTATGGTATAATCGGTAACGATATTAACGGATCGAACTTTGTTGAAAATCTCAAGAATTACAATATAAACATTGAGAACATTATAATTGATACATCAAGACCCACTACTGTAAAAACAAGAATTCTCGCATCAAGCCAGCATGTGATAAGATTTGATAAAGAGCATAAAAATTCGATCGACAGTAGAACAGAGAAGAAGATCATTAAAAATTTTGAAAAGAACATTAAAAAGCTTGACGGTGTAATATTGCAGGATTATAACAAAGGTATGCTTACACCTGCGATAATCAAGAAGATCATCAAGTTATGTAACGAAAATAATATCATAGTGACTGTTGATCCCAAATTGACCAATCTTTTAAGTTTTAAAGGTGCAACTTTATTTAAACCTAATTTGCACGAAGCTGAAGAGATCCTTGGAAGAAAAATAAAAAGTGAGACTGAGATTGAAAAGGCAGGTATCGACCTGTTAAAAAAACTGGACTTTAAGTATGTTGTTATAACACTGAGTGAAAGAGGTGTTGCGATCTTTAGAAAGGGTGAAAAAATGAAGATCATACCTGCAAAAGCTTTGAAAATAGCTAATGTATCAGGTGCCGGAGATACTGTTATTGCAACAATTACAGCTTTTATGTGTGCAGGTGCTACTTTTGAGCAGGCATGTGCAATAGCAAATTATGCTGCATCACTTGTAGTTGAGGATGTCAGTATCGTACCTGTTAATCCAGATGAACTGTTAAAGAGGCTTAAAGAATCCGGAGCTATAGAAAAGGGATAAAACAATGAAAGATGATATTAAGGATCTGGAATATATTGTATCTGAAATTAGAAAAGAAAGCAAAAAGATAGTTTTCACGAACGGTGTTTTTGATATTTTACATAAAGGGCATGTTGATTATTTAAAAGAATCTGCAAATTTTGGAAATGTGCTTATAGTCGGTGTAAACAGTGACAGTTCAGTGAAAAGGTTGAAAGGAGAAGACAGGCCTGTAAATCCTGAAAATGATAGAGCTTTTATTTTAAGCGAATTAAGATCTGTTGATTATGTGGTGATCTTTGACGAGGATACACCTGTGGAATTGATAAATTTTATTTTACCGGATGTTTTAGTTAAGGGATCTGATTATGATCCTGATGTGACTGATAAAAACGATCCTAGATTTATAGTTGGTTCTGATATTGTTAAAAAGAATGGTGGAGAAGTTAAAGTTGTAAAACTGACTCCGGGGAGATCCACAACTCAAACTATTAAAAAGATGAGGAAGCAATTATGAGTATTCATTCTAAATTTGTTGAAGTTGCATCTAAAAATAAGAAGAAAATAGCTATAATTGATAATACTACAGGTCAGGTATATACATATGGAAAGTTACTTATAGCATCACTTCTGTTGTCATCTATAGTAAAGAAGAAGAAGGATGAATTTATAGGGATAATGCTTCCAAAAACTGCCGGAGCTTTTATTACTACTTTTGCAGTACTGTTCTCAGGAAAAGTCCCTGTCATGATAAATTATTCCACTGGTGCGGATAAAAACATTATCTACGCAAAAAAGAAAGGTCGTTTCAGACATGTTATCACTTCAAGAAAATTTATTGAAAAGATCGGATTAAAACCAAAGGAGGATATGCTTTTTCTTGAAGATATTATCAGTACTGTGTCTATCATAAAAAAAATAAGTGCTCTCATAAAATTTTTTATTCCAAAACTATTTATAGCAAAAAAATCACCTGATGATATTATTGCTCTTCTGTTTACTACAGGAAGTGAAAAAGAACCCAAAGCTGTAATGCTATCCCATGATAATATATTTTCAAATGTTGAAGCTATTCAGAAAGAATTCTTTATTGATAATAATGATATATTCACAGGTGTTCTTCCGATATTTCATATTTTTGGTTTAACAACATCACTTTTTTTACCAATGCTTTCAGGAGCAGCCGTAAATACATTTGCAAATCCTTTGGAATATGAGACTGTAGCCAAAGGAATAAAGAACAATAAATGTACGATCATAACAGCAACTCCTACATTTATGAGAGGTTATTCTCAGAAATCACAAGCCGGAGATTTTTCAAGCCTTAGACTGGTCATCGCGGGTGGGGATAAGCTCAATAAAAATATTAAAGATTCATTCATGAACAAGCACGGAATTGAGATACTTGAAGGTTATGGGACAACTGAAACAAGTCCTGTTATATCTGTTAACAGAGTTGATAATAACAAGTTCGGTAGTATTGGACAGCCTTTACCGGGAGTAAATGTTAAAATAGTTGATATCAATACTGATGAAGAAGTACCTACAGGAGTTGAAGGTAAAATCTACGTCAAAGGAAGGCTGGTGATGAAAGGATATTATGATGATCTTGAAGAAACAGCATTACACATCCATCAGGGGTGGTATGATACAGGTGATATAGGTATCATGGATGAGGACGGGTTCTTATGGCATAGAGGAAGGTTGAGAAGGTTTGTAAAAATTGCTGGTGAAATGATCTCGCTGGTAGCAGTAGAGAATGCAGTGGAAAAATATCTTGAAGATGATCAGTTATGCTGTGCGGTTGAAATACCTCACGTTACCAAAGGGGCTGAAATAATTGTGGCCACAACTTCTGATATTAACGAGAAAGAACTGAAGAAAAAACTGTCTAAAGAACTTCCTCCTATCTCTGTCCCCAAAAGAATATTATATTTCAAGGAGCTTCCAGTGATGGGTAACGGGAAAGTGAACTTCAGGGAAGTAGAAGACAGTTGTAGAAATAAATGTGAATAATACTGATGAATAAATTTAAGAAAATATTTTTGCTTATTTTTATGATTATTATGACTGGCTGTGCCTATTATAATATGTACTTCAATGCAGAAAAAAGTTATAGAGAAGCAGAGGAAAAAAGGAAATTAAATAATCAGGTTGATAAAAATCTGTATGAGAACAGTATCAAAGAGCTTTCAAAAATCCTCGAATTTTATCCGAACAGTAAATGGGTAGATGATGCATTGCTCATGATGGGACAATGTTACTACAGGCAGGAAAAATACGACAAAGCTAAAAGAAAGTATATAGAAATTATAACTAACTATCCAAATTCTGATTTAATAAATAAAGCAAAAGTATTGTTGGCCGAAGTTGAGATAGCATCAAATAATTTTGATACTGCTGTCGAATTGATCGAAAGCATAAAAATGGATAATCTTGATATTGAACCATTGGATTTAATGAACCTGAATGCAGAGTTAAGTATATCGTTAAAAGATAGTTCTAAAGCCTTGGACCTATATCTTGAAGCGGCTGAAGAAACGAAAAATCCCGGAGAAAAAATAATATTTTTAGAAAAAGCATCAAAACTTGCCGAAGAAACAAAGAATTATAATAAAACAGCAGACATTTACAAAAAGTTAATTGATAATACAGATATCAGAGAGAAAAAATTCAGTTATACCATGAAATATTCTGATGCCTTACAAAAGCAGGGGTATATTGACAGTGCTCTTACAATAATTAAAAATATACTCAGTATTGAAGAATATGATAAATACGCACTTGAAGGTGATCTGAAGATGGGAGAATTGTATTACTCATTGGGAGATTATCAAAAATCCTATGATAAATTAGATGAGATATTGAGGGTTAATCAAAAAAACAGAGAAAATGGAGCGTTCCTGTCTAAAACTGCGTTCTTCTTAGGAGAATATTACTTCAATTATAAAAAGGACTTTGAAAATGCGATCGTAATGTACGATTCTTCAGGATTTTACGATAGAGGGAATGATACTTATAAACTCGCAGTTGAAAGAAAGAGAACAATTAACGAATTCCAGAAATTAAAAAAGAAGGTCCCGGTTCAAAACAGTAAAGTTGATACATTAGCATCAAAACTCTCGAGAATTGATAATAAATTACTGCAATATAAAGACAGTGTCGATCAAAACGAATATAATAAGCTTTCGTTAAAAAAAATTGAGACTTTTAAGGATCTTAAGAAACAGAATAAAGAGTTGGCAAATGACAAGATGTTACTGGCTGAAAAGTATATGTATGATATCAATCAGCCTGATTCTGCGGTGAACTATCTTTTAGAAGTTTCAAAAATGTCTGATCTTCCACACATATCATCCAGAGCTTTATATATTCTTTCAAGTATGGATAATAGTCTGTATGAAGGCTATAAGGATAGTATATTGATAAAATATCCCAATACTATAGCATCAAATGCAGTTAGAAATGAAAGAGGAATAGAACTGGTCAATGTTATTGAGGATTCTGCAAAATATTACTTCAATATAGCCTCAGATACATTTCTTGATTCCCTCTACTCAGAATCAATAGAAGAGTATTTGAAGATAGTTGAAAAATTTGAGGACAGTCCAATAGCACCCAAAATAATGAACGCTGCCGCATTAATAGCTGAAAATTATTTATATGATATGGAAAAAGCAGCTGATATTTACAGTCAGATAAAGGAAAAATATCCAAAATCAACATATGCAAATTTCGCATCGATAAAATTAAGTACAGATTCATCCGTTCCGCAGAAAAGAACTGTAGAGAAAAAGGAAAGCGAAGCGGATAAATGGTATATGATGGACAGAAGAAATGATTAATTTAGATTAAACGGAGATAAATTATGAAGGCAGGAAAAATTGTGACTTTATTATTAACCTTAACTTTAGTACTGATATTCTCTGGTTGTGATGAAGAGGAGATCATATATCCTCCAAAGACCAACAGGCTGGAAGTGAATATTGATTTCACAGAGAATTCCAGATATTATACTGCTAAGGATAATGTCCAGATAATTGAGGATCCGGATTATATTTACACTTTCACGGCTCAGGATGAGGTTGGTGGAATTGTAAATGAATCGTGGACAATTAAGTTTGAAGTAGATCCTGGAACAGTCGGACAGGAACAAGAGATATTGATCAGTGACTCTTATTCAAACAGGATCAGATTAGATACACCCAATGATGATCTTTACGGCGATTATTTAATTGAAACTGGAGATATGAACGCTGAGATCACAAAGATAATTATAACGAAATTCATACCCGGGGAAGAAATTCAGGGTGAGTTTTACGGTAATATTCACGAGATCGGTACAACATCGAATGATTCTTTAAGACTTGGTTTCTTTCATACAAATAATTTTATAAGTAAGTAAAATATTCTAATAATAGCTGTACAGATGACACTTTATGTTTCCATTGTACAGCTTTCTTTTTTTATTTGCCCTTCCGAAGATCTCCTGAAAATGTTCGTGCGAAGTGAAAATATGCTTTCCGAACTGGTCGTTATATTTTATTGAATTTTTAAAAGATCTGTACAGTTCATCAATTGAGCTCTTGTTTCTCAGTCTTTCACCGTAAGGCAGATTAGTTATAATATAGGCTTTTTTATTAGTAAACTTAAAGTCTGTTATATCCTGTTGTTTAAATTCTATCATTGTGTTCAGATCTGCATTTTCAGAATTTAACTGGGCATATTTTATAACTTTGGGATCAATATCAGAACCGAAAAGCTCAAGTTTGTTAGTATTTCTTTTATCAAAAGCCTCCTCGACAGCTTTTTTCCAGATAGATCTATTTAGAAAATCCCATTTCATCGAAAGAAAATGTCTGTTCAATCCAGGAGCGATGTTCCTGCCTATCATGGCTGCTTCCACAAGAATTGTACCGGAGCCGCAAAAAGGATCTATAAGCGGTATATTCGGCCGCCAGTTAGAAAGAAGTATTAATCCCGCAGCAAGTGTCTCTTTTAAGGGAGCTTCACCTGTATGCAGTCTGTAACCCCTTTTGTATAAAGCTGTTCCGGAAGTATCTAAAGTTACTATTGCAATATCATTCTCAAGTATTATCTCTACGGGGAATACTTTACCGTCCTCTGTGAATTTTTCAACTCCGTAGGACTTGGTCATTTTATCTATGATGGCTTTTTTTGTTATGGACTGACATGCCGGTACAGAAGACAGTTTTGATTTCTTTGATCTTCCGTTAACATGCATTACTCCATCGACCGGAACCATATCCTGCCAGTCAATATTTTTCACACCTTCATAGAGTTCGTCAAAATCTTCAGCTTTGAATTCGGATAACTTCAGATATATTCTGTCAGCTGTTCTTAAAAATAGATTAGCTCGGGCAATACCAAGTTCTTCAGCCTGGAAAGTTATTCTGCCATCCTGCACCTGAAGATCATTATAACCAAGACCGATCAATTCCTTTTTGAGAACTGATTCCAGACCGAAAGTGCATGTTGCGATTAGGTTATATTTCATTTGGGACCAAGTTAAGTATTAGGGGGGAACGCAGAGACGTAGATACGTAGAGACGTAGTACGACTACGTCTTTACGTATGTCTCTACGATTTATTTTATATGAACTGACCGGTTTTAGATTCTATTTTTACCATTATCTCATGTGAACATTTCATCGCTTCAAGATGTTCCTGGATCTCTTCACGTATGTTCGGTGCGAACATTTCCTCATCTGGTTCAAGTTCGATAACAATATACACGTTCTGACCTTCGATCTTTATTCTGGTAACATTGTTGTTGTCTATGATATTTATACCGTGTTTAGGATGAATAATGTCTTTTAAAATATTCTTTAAAGCTTTCTCTGTCAGAACTCTCTGCTCATCTACAATTCTACCGATCTTCTTTTCAAATTCTCTTATTGCAGCCTTAATGCCATTTATTGCAAGAACAGAACAATGCATTTTTACAGGAGGTAATCCGCCAAGTTTTGATGCAGCCTCAGATGTCCCCATCTTCTTTACTTCATCTATATGCCTACCTTTAACTATATCAGTGGCAATTGATGCTGTTGCTATGTTCGAGGCACAACCGTAAGACCGGAATCTAATATCTTCGATGATCAATGTTTCAGGATTGATCTGCAAAGTATAATTTACCATATCACCGCAGGCCGGGCTTCCCTCAGTTGCTTCTGCATTATGATTCTCAAGTGTTCCCAGATTGTGAGGTTTCGTAAAGTGTTCTATAGTTTCTTTAGTGTATTTAAGTGCCATCTTGAATCTCCTTAGTTTCAAGGGGCTTAAGCCACCTTGTTCAAATTTCTATTTTTTTTTGTAAAATGTCTTTGCATCTTTATTTATCAGTTCACTATGTTCTTCCGGTATAAATGAACTCATACTTCTTAAAATTTCTACGACTTCCTTCACATTTTGTATAACAGAGTCAACTTCCTCCTCAGTTGTAAATTTAGATAGGGTAAATCTTATTGAACCATGAGCCTGTTCATGCTTTAATCCTATAGCGGTCAGTACATGTGACGGTTCGAGTGTCTTTGATGAGCATGCTGATCCTGAAGAAACACAAATATTTCTTAAAGAGAGATGCATAAGGATAGCTTCACCTTCGATATACTGAAATGTGATGTCAACATTATGCGGTAACCTTTTATCAATATTTTCACCATGTGCACCATTGTAAGTTACGTGATCTATCTGTAAAAGACCATCAGCGAGTCTATCTCTCATTTTAATTAGATGTGAATTATTTATTTCCAGATCCCTGTATGCTATTTCTGAAGCAAGGGCAAAACCCATTATCGCAGGGATATTCTCACTTCCGGACCTCATTCCAAATTCATGGGACCCGCCATCGATCATTTTTTTAAGCTTAATTCCTTTTCTTACATATAGTGCTCCAACACCTTTAGGTCCGTGATTTTTATGAGCATTAAATGTCATTAGGTCGATATTTTCGTCTTTGACATCTATTCTCATCTTTCCGTAAGCCTGAGCTGCATCGGTATGAAAAACAATATTATTTTCCCTGCAGACAGCTCCGATCTCTCTGATATTCTGAACAGTTCCTATTTCAAAGTTCCCGTAAATAACTGAAACCAAAATAGTCTTTGTTCTAATTTTGGATCTTAGATCTTCGATATCCAGGAAACCCTGTTTGTCTACTTTAACCTCTTCTACTTCAAAACCTTCATTTTCCAACCTGTGAGCTACTGCTTTTACAGATGAATGCTCTATTGATGAAATGAGTATATGATCTCCCTTCTCCTTATAGAATCCTGCTATGCCGTTGATGGCCATATTATTAGATTCAGTTGCTCCTGAAGTAAATATAAGCTCATTTGCGTCAGCATTGATAAATCCTGCAATTGTTTCTCTTGCGGATGCAATATTCTCATCGGCTTCAATTCCTAACGAATGCAGAGATACCGGATTCCCATAACTTGTCCTGTAGAACTGCAACATATAGTCAAGAACTTCATCGTCTATTCTTGTTGTATCTCCGTTATCGAAATATATTATTTTTTCATCATTCATTTTTCTATTTCCTTATTTAGTGAACTATATAGTGAAATATATTATAAATATTTTACATGATATATGACATTGGACATCATATAACAAGATTTTTCATCATTTTAAAGTATTGATCCACTATCCAGTTGCCATACAGCGAAGAGAGCATAATTCCCATAGCCAGATAAGGTCCGAATGCCAGTCTTTGACGGTAGAAAAATATTCTGAATAAAGCTACGTTATATAACGATTTTACGTAGGAGAGATCGACTGTGCTTTTTAACGTCATTTCTTGTAATTTTTTATATGTTTCCTCACTCTCCCTGAAATAAAAATCCTTATAGTATACCAATGCCATTTCGCTCAGGATCATTTGAGCTTTTAAAGGATCACAGGTCTTTATTAATTCTTCTGCATATTCAGCTATCAATTTCTGCTCAGC
>JAFGVM010000035.1 GCA_016937995.1 Candidatus Delongbacteria bacterium | reverse complement strand
CCATATTCTCTGATAGGTCTGTAAGTCATGACTTCATAACTTTCGATCTCTTCCCATGCAATTTTATGAAAACTCAAGTGAAAAGGAAAGAACTTATAATTAATCCCGGTATCATCTATCATAGTAGTCAATTTTGAAAAAATAAATAATAAAATAATCAAAGTGAAAAACAGTAATGCTCCAATAAAAGAAATATTTAAAGCATTATCCGACATTGGTTGATTCCCGAAAGTCTGTCCGAATATTATCTGTTCGTAAAATCCGTAAGCAAACACTCCAACAGATGATCCACCTGTAACGATCAATAATAACCAAAGCCAAAGCTGTCTGAATTGCTGTTCTTCGTAATATGTTGAATTGAAATTTGTTTTCATTATTTATTCCTTGTTCAATTTAATTCATTATAATTAATCAAGTCATAAAATGTCATATTCGGACTTGATCCGGATATCCATATTCTTTTAGTGGATCCCCGTGTCAAGCACGAAGATGACAAAATTATTATTCCCTTTGTGTCTTAGTGTCTTTGTGAGATAATCATTTAATCCATGTAGCTAATTTTACAAGTCGTTTCTACAATCTCAACTTTTATCATTACAATAGTATTTAAACTTTTAGCACTGTGATAAACCGGTTCTGCTCCGAAATGCCCTGTAAGACAATTCAATGCTTCCCTCTTCCCTTCCTCATCTTCTATAATATAAGCTTTTCCTGTCCCATTCATACTCTGAAATTTCATTGTCAATAAACCTTCCAGATACTCATCATCCAGTGTTACATTGAAAGCTACTTTAGGATTCTTTCTTATAATATCAAGCTTCATTCCTTTCTTTGCACAGTGAATATATAACGCATTATCTCTGTATCCGTAATTCAGAGGAATAACGTACGGTTGATCACCATCAGTCATTGCAAGCTGGCACCAGATAGCTTTTTTTAAAATTTCTTCTATTTTATTCTTATCCGTTACTTCTTTTTTCTTATTTATCATTGTTTCTTCCTGTGATTTTAAGATCTATCTCTTCTAACCTTATTACAATATTTTACTTTTTGCATAACTTACAGACTTTTCAAATGAATCAAATATTTCAAGTTTATCATCTGTATGAACGATATTATTTTTCTTAAAAGTTCTACGGATCTCATGATTTAAACCTGAAAGTACGACCATCACTCCCCTATTATTTAATATTTCTATTGTACCTTTTAGATTATGAATACCGGTATGATCTATAAATGATACATGGCGCATTCTAATTATAAGTATACTGCTTTTAAAACCCATGTTCTCAATTACTTCTGAATATGTTCTTGCAGAAGCGAAAAAAAGAGGACCGCTGATCTCATAAATAGATATATTTTCAGGTAAATCTGAATAATCTTCAAGAACGTCAGAATCAATTGTATCTTCTATTCTCTTTTCAGCGATATCTGACATCCTCTTCATAAATAACATTGCAGATAAAATAACCCCTACTTCAATAGCAACTGTTAGATCTACTAGCACTGTAAGAAGGAATGTAATTACAAGTACCGAACTATCAAAATATGATCCTCTCAGAGTATCAAGGAACGATCTCCACTCACTCATGTTATATGCAACTACTATGAGAATACCGGATAAACAAGACATCGGTATAAGTGCAGCCCATTTACCGAAGAATAGCATGATCAATAATAAAGTGACAGCATGAGAAATTCCTGCAATTGGTGTCCTGCCTCCATTTTTGACATTTGTTACGGTACGGGCAATAGCACCTGTAGCAGGGATTCCTCCAAAGAATGGAGTTACAATGTTTGCAACACCCTGTGCAATTAGCTCCGTATTCGAACGATGCTTGCCACTTATCATACCGTCTGATACAACAGCGGACAGTAATGATTCGATCCCGCCTAACAATGCAATTGTAAGTGCCGGAGCGATATAAAAATGTAAATCACTTAATTTAAATTCAGGTATAGTAATACTGAAACTATTCGGTATTTCTCCGAAGAAAGATTTGATAGTAGTTACATCAATATTTAAAATTTGTACTAGTGTTGTGATCAATATTATTGCAATAAAAGATCCGGGGACCTTTGTTGTTATTTTTTTCGAAAATATTACTATAATAATTGTTAGAGCGGTTATAATTACCGAGCTATAATTTATAGTATGAATATGATCAAAATATTGAATCCATTTGTGAGTAAATTCAGAGCTAACTTTTACGATATCAAGCCCTAAAGCATCTTTGATCTGTGTAGAAAATATCACAATAGCTATTCCACTTGTAAAACCGATGATCAATGGTTGAGGAAAATACTTTAGCAATGAACCCAGCTTCAGTAACCCGAAAGCAATTAATATTACTCCTGCCATAATAGTAGATATTATCAGTCCGTCGATTCCGTAATTCTCGACAATACCGTATACAATTACAATGAAAGCACCGGTCGGACCACCTATCTGAACCCTGCTTCCGCCTAGAAAAGATATTAAAAAACCTGCTATCACTGCAGTTATTAAACCTTTTTCAGGTGAAACTCCTGATGCTACAGCAAATGCTATCGCAAGTGGAAGTGCCACTACACCAACGACCACACCTGCCATTATATCAGTAGTTATTCTGTTCTTATCTATTCCTCTTTTTAACAAAGAAAATAATTTAGGTTTGAAAATTGTGTTTTTTATCATCGCTTCCACCATTGCATCATTTGTCTGTGTTTTTTTCTTTCATCATAACTCTTTGCAACATGGATCTTCTCTCCGGTGAAAAAATCTTTCTCTATAAAATACATTGCAGCAGCTATGGTCATAGGTAAAGGTATGAAGTCCTGTACCTGTTCTACCCTGATATTATTCCTTTTAAGATAATACATCATATTTTCTGCATCTGTCAGAGTTGTTCCCGGAAAAGCTGAGATCAAATATGGAAGAACATACTGCTCTTTCTTCGAATATTTTTTAAACAATGTAACGAACTCTTCATATTTATCTATTGAAGGTTTAAGCATAAGATCTAGTATTCTTCTCTCGGTATGCTCAGGTGCTATTTTGAGCAATCCCGATGTATAATGTTCAGCTATCTGTTTCATATATTCATTATCGGTCAGAGCAAGTTCGTGTCTGAGACCGCTATTCACGAATACTTTGTGATCTTTCTTTATTTCCTTATACAAAGAAAGTAGTTTCTTGTGATCAATATCTAAATTTTTACAGATACCAGGGAAAATACAGGAAAGTTTCTTACACTTTTTACAGATCTCTGTATCCTTACCTTTCATCTTGTACATATTTGCTGAAGGACCACCAAGATCAGTTATTGTCTTAAGCTTTGCAGAGGATATTTCATCTTTTATATTCTTCTCTGAACGGCTCTGAATAAAGTTACCCTGATGTAATGAGATAGAACAGAATGTACATCCACCGAAGCATCCTCTATGAATAGTTATAGAATTTCTTATCATGTCCCACGCAGGAATTCTACCTTTATACATTGGATGGGGAGATCTTTCAAATTCTGATTCAAAAACTTCATCCAAATTCTCATCGGGTAAAGTTGGCGGATTTACTATTAAGAATCTTCTGTTGGTTTCCTGGATAAATCCTTTATTCAAATAAGGATTTTTATTATCATGAATGATCTTTTCAGCTTTGAGAAAATCGTTCATATTTAATGTAACTTCTTCAAATGTTGGTAATGATATATAATTTACATTCGAATTGAATTTTTCTAATGTATCTTTTTTTGCTATGAATGAAGTTCCTCTAAGTTCTGTTAAGTCTTCGATCTTTTTGCCTGATGTTAGTTCTTCAGCAATTCTCAGTGTAGTTCTTTCACCCTGACCGAAAACAAGAAGATCAGCTTTGGAATCAAATAGGATGGAACGTCTGATCTTATCAGACCAGTAGTCATAGTGAGCAACTCTTCTTAGGCTAGCTTCAACACCACCGATCACAACAGGTACACCTTTATAGTTCTCTTTAACCTTGTTCGTATAGGCTATAACTGCTCTGTCAGGTCTTTTCCCTCCTTCACCGTTTTCGCTATAATCATCTGTACGCCTTTTCTTCTTACTCGCAGTATAATTATTAACCAATGAATCAACATTACCTGAAGATATTCCAATGAATAATCTAGGAATCGGTAGTAGTTTAAAATCTATATTTGAACTAATATCCGGTTGTGCTATGATACCGACTTTAAAACCGTGTTTTATCAAAAATTTACCAACAATAGTCACTCCGAAAGAAGGATGATCAATGTAAGCATCACCAGAGACCAGTATTACATCAAGACTATCCCATCCAAGCTCTTCCATTTCTCTTATGTTCGTTGGTAGAAACATGTTCTTCCTTATTCATAAAAAAGGGCGTAAAATTACGCCCTTACATCATAACCTATGTACAGACGCAATATCTTGCGTCTCATAGTTTAACGGTTTTGAATCTCTTTTATCAGGTCCTTTAGCAAATTTCTTGATCTGATATCTTTATTTTTGATAGCTTGCTTATTTGCGGCATTAAGAAGTAAAAGAGCATCTCTTGATCTGGAACCTTTAACGTAAGCTTTCGCCAACTCGGTTGTAATATTGATATACAGTTTAGAATAATCTGATATTTTGACCGCTGTATAGCCATTCTGCAGGTTAATGATTGCTTCTTTTGTACGGTCTTTTCTGTTCAATATCTTTCCCAAGAGCAGATAACCCAGAGAAATATAGTGAATATTCTTTGCTTTCTTTGAATAGTAAAGCGAATATTTCATATATTTCAGTATCTTACTGATGTCTTCCTTGATCTCATTTTTATATTTGTTGAAAGGATCATCATCATACTCAACTATTTCCTGGAAATACATTTCTGATAAGAAATAGTAGATCATACCCATTCTTTTATATAATTTCTTCTCTCTGTAGATCTTCAAAGCTTCTTTCAGGGTAGATTCTGATTCAGAATAATGTCTTCTCATTATCTTCAATCTACCGATGTTCATTAAAGCATATGCTCTGGCTAAACTACTGTTTATTTCCTTTGCTATCTTATGGGACTTATTAAAACTTTTTTCAGCTTCAATAGAGTTATTATGGAAGATATAACACGATCCGAAATCAGCTAAACGGTAACTTGTCTCTTCAAGATTATTCAATGCTCTGAAGATCTTTATAGATCTTTCAAAATTCTTCATTGCTTTTGTGATATCTTTTATCTCCAGATAGATATTTCCGATCTGTCCGGCACATACACCTTCGACATCTTTAAGACTCAACAAAGAAGCAATGTCAAGAGCTTCATTATAATATTTTATCGAATCATTTACCTGACCTAATTTGTAAGTGATCTTACCTAAATTACCTAGTAATATCGAACGATATTTAAGATTGTTCGATTTTTCAGCAATTTTGAGTGCTTTTTTAAAAGTTGAAATACTCTTGTTGAAACGGAATTGAGTTTCATAAATGATGCCTAGTTCATTCAGCAAGAAACACATTGTATCACTATCTTTCGATTTTTTTGTAAATTCCATCGCGATCTTTAAATAATCTACCGAAGATTTGATATTTTCTTCACGTTTTTTATACAAAGCATAATATTTGTATAACTCACCTTTTTGCTGATTTTTCATTTCAAACTTTCTTTGAAGTTTTGAAGCTTTATGCAGCATCTCTTTGAGTTTCTTTAGAGGAGAGTAAGTTATTGTATGCTCGATCAAAGTCATCAAAATATCAAAATAGAACTTGTGATTTTGTGATTTCTCGTATTTTTTAACAAGTGTATATGCAGTTTTTCGAGCCTTTGCAAATTCATTCATCATATAAAGGATCTTTATCTCTTGTAAGATCAGTTTATCCTTTTTTTCACCCGGATCTAAATAGGTTATCAGCTTTTGTAGATTGATCAAAGCCTTTTCAATAAAATTCTTTGACATTGCGCTTAAGTAAGCTTCTTCTAAATATTCCGCTGCTTTTTTATCATTTCCTGATAAGTGGTGATGGTGGCCTAACCAGTTTGGATGAGCCAAGTTCGAAGCTAATTTTGTTTCTTCAAGCAACTCAGCAACACCTCTATGCCAAATAATTTTATTCGTTTCACTGGCTGAATTATAAAGAACCTTGCTTACGATAGGGTGTGAAAAAATGTAATAATTTTCTATATGGTATTTTTTAATAAAGTTGCTTTGTGTAATAAGTTCAAGATCCTCGTATTCCAGTTCAGGATAATATTCCTTAAGAATAATCTTATCGAACTTAACACCTATAACAGATGCAGCCTGAAGTATCTCAAGATGCTGTTTTGGTAGTTTTTCAAGATTCAGTTTAACGATCTCTTCTATATCGGTCGGTATCAGTTTTTTCTTATAATACCTTGTTTTCTCAAGCTCATTTTCTTTTTCAACTATCATTCCTGTCGTATAAACAAATTTAAAAAACTGTTCTAGGTAAAATGGATTACCTGAAGCAAGTTTTAATAAAACCTTTTCCACTTCTGATGACATTTTTTTACCAAATGTCATTTCTTTAAGAAGTAACCTCATGGTATCTTTTTTTAATGGAGGTAATTCCTGCTTGAAAGGTTTAAGGAATCTGTTGAACTCCAGAGTGTTCGACTTATGATAAGTGAGTATGAAAGAAATTTTGTTGATGTCACCTTTTTTATTTCTTCTGTTCCCGATCTCTACCAGATGTGAAATACTGTATTGGATAACGTATTGCATTAACTCTTTTTCTTCATGCATTAAATTGTCAATATCATCAAATATAAAAATAACACCCTGATTATCTTTAATATTGCAATAGTAATTAACGATTATAAAAAGACTTAGTGCCTCTTTAAGATTTTTCATTCTCAATTCAGGCGAAAGTGTATCATAAATATTCTTATCAAGGTCAATGTTATACATCATTTTGTAAAGTATGAACAGTTTCTTTTTGAAGAGGTCCCTGTCATTTTTTTCAGGACATGTATTGTGAAGATCTTTAAAATATTTAACTAATTTTGCTTTCACAGTCACAATATCATCAAATATCGTTATTCCGGCACTTTCATCAATTATATACTTGAAAAGATCTATAATGCTGTCCCTGTCTTCGACCTTTGAATATATTATATAAAAATTCTCATTTGACATTCGTTTTACGATCTCTTCCACCAGACGGGTTTTACCACTACCGTATCTACCAGTAACAGTTATTATTTTACCACCATTTCTTAGAAGCTGGTTCAAATTGATAATCTCTTTGTTCCTTCCGATCACTTTATGAGAGAACAGACCTTTGAGTACAATTTTTTCATTTTCTGTTTTAGTGTTCTTTTTGTTTTTTATTTCAATCTTAGCGATCTTTGGAGTTTGAACGTTACCTGCTTTCAGGATCTCAATTTCTCTCGATTCACCATTAGGTATTTTCTCCATCATTTCATCGAGCTTTGCAGTTGTTTCTGATGAGATGAAATATCCTGCTCTTTCTTCAACT
The DNA here is from genome assembly GCA_016937995.1 of Candidatus Delongbacteria bacterium. Classification (GTDB taxonomy): domain Bacteria; phylum UBA4055; class UBA4055; order UBA4055; family UBA4055; genus WTAK01. The sequence continues at coordinate 23,250 of JAFGVM010000035.1, read as the reverse complement.
CCTACGATCGAAGCAAACATAATATCTTTAAAGTGGATCATCCTGTAATTTAATTTTTTAAACGCTTTCGAAACTTTATGTAATTCTTCAACACAGATAAGTTTATTTGTATGGTCATTGTCAAAAACCTTCGGGAATGAAAAAGTAATTACGATACGAAGTCCAAATTTAGACAATTCAATTTTATTGATAGCACCATCAAAATTAACTGCAAATCTGAAAACTTTTTTGAAGAGCTTACTAATTCCAAAGAAAAAATTATCTGTAAAAACTCTGATCTCTGTTTCATCTTCTAATTTTTCATATTTCTCAATATAATCTTCCACCATCTCATGGATATTTGAAAATTCTAATGATATCATTGAACCTTCTTTGTACTCTTTAAAGTCGTTATTTACGTTATTTTTAAGTCCGGAATAAATGTATTCCGGTAAGAATGATTTGATAATTGAAGTCTTGAGATTTAAGTAATCATCTGTCGGTAAAGTAAGATTCTCAACATCAGTAATAAGATCCGAAACACAATAACAGTTTTTTGTTCTACATGTAACAACATTGTCCTTTACACTTTTATAAATACCGGAAGAAACCAGGATCTCGCCATTTTTACCTTTAAAAGCATTTTCGATTGCATTTTGAGGGATCTTTCCTAATACGATTCTCTCTTTTCTTTTGTCATTTCCAAAAATTATTTCAAGAAATTTTCCATAGTCCATCCCGCTGGAAATATATTCTTCAAAATCCAGTTCAAATTTATTTTTTATTTCTGCAACAAACTCTTTATAAACTTTCAATAAACCGATAGAACATTTGATAGAATGTAATATTATATCCTCTTTTTCCTTTTTTATCAACTCCTTGGTAAAGAGCACATTTATCTTATTATCGCTTATTTTTAAAAATACACCACCGTTATCATAAATAACAGACAGGAACCTTCCTATCAGATCATCCGCGAGTTCTTTGTAAGTATCAGTAAAATTTTCATCCGATTTAAGATGTGAAAATAATTCATTTAAAACATTGAACCTAACAATATTTACAACTCCCTCTTCAAGGAAAATAAGATCATCTGTCAATAATTTATTAGCAGTATTATTAGGTAAAAATTTCTTCAATTCCCTCAATAATTCTATAGTACTCATTTTACACCTTTAACTAAAATTTTCGGTTTAACATATATTCCGTGAATGCTTTTAATTCATTTGTATCATAATTTTCTGATAGTACTTCGATCGCATTTTTAGCAATGTCTATTCTTCGTGCGATCTCGATCTTAGTATCATCTAATATTCCGTTTTTCTCATATATATCTTTTACCTGTAAAATTTCCTCTCTTGTGACATTTTCTTTTGAAATGATCTCATCGAACTTATCTAGATCGTTTCCTTTTAATTTTTGTTTTGCTTTGATGTATAAGTAAGTTTTTTTACCTTTTTGAACATCACTTCCGTATGTTTTACCCAGCAAAAATTCATCTCCGGCAATATCAAGATAATCATCCTGTATTTGAAATGCGATTCCAAGTGCTCTACCATATTGATCAGCAACATTAATAAGTTCGTCAGAAGCATTTGCGCATGCAGCTCCTATTTTTGATGAGACTGCCAATAATGCTGATGTTTTTTTATCGATCATATTTATATATTCATCCTCTGTAACATCTTCTCTTGTCTCGAACTCTTTATCAAATCCCTGACCTTCACATACTTCCAGAAGACCGTCAGTGAAAATATTTATTATCTGATCGGATCTACTGAATTTTTCCATTAGCAGAACTTTATATGCCAGACTGACCACTCCATCACCTGCCAAGACACCGACCGCCAGATCCCATTTAATGTGAACAGTAGGCTTATTTCTTCTCTTGTCATCATCATCCATAATATCATCATGGACCAGAGTAAAGTTGTGAAGCAACTCTATTGCAAGGGCGGGGTAAAGAACTTTGTCTTTTTTACCTTCGAACATTCTGTAAAAAATATCACAAAGTATCGGTCTTATTCTCTTACCGCCAATTTCAATTATATACTTCATCGGTTCATACAGCAACTTAGGTTCTTGAATTTGAAGTATGTTATCGAGAGATCTGTTTATTTCATCTCTGTAAGCATTTAATTTATCTTGAAAGTCCATAATCATTTATCACTGCTCGTTGTAAATTTTTGTTGAACCATCCTGAAAACATTTCCGATCGTATAATATAAGATCAGACCTGAAGCAAAATTATTGAAGAGCACAAGAAGGAATACAGGCATAAAATATTTCATCATCTTCTGATTAGGATCTGCACTCATAGTGTCCTTCATCTGATAGAACATTGTAACTCCCATAAGTATAGGAAGTAATCCTACGTTCGCCCCGTACATCGGGATAGAAAAAGGTAAGGTGAACATAACCTCAGGTAATGAAAGGTCAGTGATCCAAAAGGCAAAATTTGCTCCTCTGAACTCAATTGTTGCACCAAACACAATGAACATACCATAAAGGATCGGCATAGGTATTAAAGTAGGTAAACATGAACCGAATGGATTCACACCATGCTTTTTATATAATTCCATTGTTGCCTGCTGCTGCTTCTGCATGTCACCTTTATATTTTTCCTTCAATTCTTTTATGTAAGGCTGTATCTTTTTCATTTGTGCCTGGCTTCTATAACTTTTAAGTGTAAAAGGAAGTACAAGTGTATTCACGATCAGAGAGAGTAATATGATCACTATACCGTAGTTGTCAATATACCTGTGAAGAAATGTTAAGGTATAATAGATAGCAAGGGAAAACGGCTTTATAATTGACCAGCCCCAGTTTAACGTCGAGTCAAAATCAAGATCATATGATTTTAAAATAGTGTTATCCATTGGGCCAAGATAAACACTGAAATTATTTACAGGATCAGGGTTTTTATCAAGAGTAAGTGAGAATCCCATTCCTGTATAAAGTTCCGTTTTAGGAACATTACTTGGAAAATTTTGAAATGAATTGAAATATCCTTCTTTGTCAAAAATGAACAATTCAAAATATTTTGTTCTGGTCGCTCCCCACTGAATGTCGCCTGTAATAAGTTCACTGTCATCGTTATCGTCAAAATCCAGATACTCTTCGTCCTTTACTTTTACATAAGTCTCACGATAATAATCCTCCCTGTTAAGATTTTTACCGTTATCAGATACTTCTGTATACTGAAGTCCGTCCAGCCATTTAACAGCAATTGAGCTCTTATCTTTAAGGTCATCATAAATAGGAGTAGTGTCTATGGAAACGTCAAATGAGTATTTATCGTTGTAGAATTTATATTTTTTTGTAAATAAAAGCTGTCCTGAAGCATCTTTATATTGCATTATGAGTTCTTCATTAGTTCTTGAGCTGTTGAGCAAAATATTATCTTTATTTGTTTCAGCTATGAGACCTGATAAAGTTTGACCGTTATTTAAGAATATCTCTGTCTTCAGATTTTCAGTATTTTCAAAAATAAGATCAATAAGCTTGGTAGAGTCATCTCTGCTTCTGTATTTCTTTATTTTCCAGCTTTTTATTTTACCGCCTTTGTTTGATATAAGAGCTTTGTAAAGATCAGTCTCTATCATGACATCTTTAATATCAGGCATTCTGTAAAGAGTTGTATCAACTAAGATATCTTCAGCCGGTTTAAGTTCTGCTACTGTAGTTGTTTCAGCATATTCAGTTTTGTTGTCATCAAGATTAGATTCATAAGTTGTGATAGGCTTTTCAGTAACAGGTACTTTTTGTTCTTTAGGCATAAAGTAAGGATACAGGATTATTACCAGAGCGATCAAGAAAAATGCTAATTTTGTATTTTTATCCATTTATTTTCCGTTTGATTTTTTTTAAGTGAAGTTTTTTTTCCCAGTTCGCCGGAGGATCGTGGTAAGTTCTATTAAAAGGATTGCATCTGATCACTCTCCACAATCCTAGTATTGCTCCTTTTACAGCTCCGTAGTCTTCTATAGATTCAATAGTATAATTAGAACATGTGGGAACAAAAGTACATTTACTTCTTTTAATTGGTGCCAGGAACTTTTGGTATAATCTTACTAGTGTAATTATTAAATTTTTCACTCGTAATGATCTCCATGAAATCTTCTTTTAGGCTTTTGTAACTAATTTGATCATATCTTTGTTTAACGGTTAATATTACGTGATAGGAAATAGGGAATTCGTTTTTATTATACCTGAATATTTCTCTTAACCATCTTTTGATTTTATTTCTAAGAACAGCTCTTTTTCCTAGTTTCTTACTTACTAAGAAAGCAACTTTAAAGTTGCTTTCTCCATTTCCTTTCGAAATAATAATCCTTAGTGAGTCATTCTCAAAACGAGTCCCATTCCTAAGTGCTTGAGTGATGTCATCTTTATTTTTGAGAATGAGATTCTTTTTCAAAGAATTCTCTTTCACCGGATCTCCATTGCTTATCTTCTTATTTCGTCACTTACAGTCAGTCTTTTTCTTCCAGCTCTTCTTCTGCGGGAAAGTACTTTTCTGCCGTTTGCTGTAGACATTCTTTCTCTGAAACCGTGCTTATTTCTTCTTTTTCTATTCGACGGCTGAAATGTTCTTTTCATTTTTTTATCTCCAAATTAATTTGATTCTCGTCAACTATTACATTTCCTGTATTTTTACGCACTAATACAAGAGTGAAGAATATAATGTATATTTGTTTGAATTGCAAATAGTTTCTAATACTACCCTTTTAAACGCGCATTATATTTAATTTAATGGTCAGAGGCATTGGATCAGATATACGATAGCTTCTTTATGCATCAGTGCTGAACTAAAAAATATTATTTATGATGTCAAAACTATTGTTAGCAGATTTATTTTTTTGTTATAAAAATTTCTTATGTTCAAAACAATATTCTTTTCTTTTGCAGGTCTTGCAGTGTTTACCCATCCACAATTGGTCGAACTGTGACATGATACTGCCGACTAGAACAGGATCGTCAGTGATAAAACCAGATTCGAAATTTCTTTTATCCTTACTCTTTGAACCCATTCCTGACCCGGTTAAATTTGCACTTCCAGAGTATGCAAAACGGCCATCTATAATTACACTTTTGAAGTGTATCCTCGGACAAAGGAACATTTCAATATTTTTTATTAAAACATGATATTTATCAAAATCTTTTTTATAGTTCTCGCCCGGTTCCTTAGCATGTATGATCCGGATCGAAACACCTTTTTTAATCAGGTCAGATAATATCTCCAGAAAAGGCACCATTTTTTTATTCTTAGATACGTAAAGGTCCTTCATATCACTGGTACCGATCCATAAAAATTCTTTTGCGAATGGTATCCGTTCCAAAATTACTTTTTCGTAAATATTTCTATCTGTGATAAATTCAATGTTAGGCATATAATTATTTTTTATTTTTCAATTTTGTAACCAGGTCCGAACCATCATTCTGATTGACTTTACCGATTTCCCTTTTTACCCCTGATAACTTATTCTGATAGTTGATGATATTATTTATACTTTCAATTTCATTCATTTCATCCTTCAGATCTAAAATATCGCTCTTCAGATCAGATATCTCATTGTTCAAATTTATCAGCACTTTATTCTCAACTGTTACATTATTTTCAGAGTTAAGAAGATTATTCTTCTCATTTTTAAATTTTCTCAGATCAGATTCCTTGCTGTCAATGATGGAAATGATCTCATTTATCTTTTCATCTAGAACTTCCTTTAATTCTGTGCTGTAAGGTGTTAAACCTTTCTCTTTCAGTATTTTGTTCAATATTCCCATTTACTTCACCCTTTTTACATATTCCAGTATCATATTTGCGTACTTAATCGCAGTATTTATTCCCTGATTATATTTATCTGTTCTAAAAGTTGAGTATTTTACATTGAAATTATTTTCTTCAAAATTCTTACAGAAAGTTCTGATATTTTTGTGATTCATCAGTATGTAATAACTAATCGATGCCCATAATTTATTCGTGTTTTTTGAGTTTAATGCTTTAATTATGTTGTTAACTCCGATCTTGTTACTATCCTCTATTTCTATATCATTTGATATAGAGAATTTCTTTTTCTTCTTGTAGAGTATCAGATATAAATATTCTTTCAGCTTAAAAAAATCTTCATTCTTAAGATCGTTTTTATAGGTTTCAAAAGACAGATCATTCTCTCTGCACCATACAGCAGGATCAATATCAACATTTCTAAAATAAAGTTTTATATTGTATGCAATGTCCTCTCCATTTTCTTTTATCACCCTAGAAAGATCTTCAACTCTGTTATACAACTCAGTCAATGCGGGAAGATATATTTTGTTTTTTGTATTATCCATAATTTAACTCCTGTATTTATTGCAAATATTCGGCCAGCAGCATTGCAACTTTATCTGTTGCGATCTCTATAGCATTGAATATGTACAATAATTCATTATCATCCAGATTATCAGTTTCTCTGCTCTCTACGATCACCAATCGATGATTGTTTTCTTTTGTGGTGTCAATTCCTATACTCACTGGTAAAATCTCTGTATTCAGGTCAAGTATTTTAAAATACATTTCTTTGTCGGCTATATCACTAACGTTACCTAGGTCTACATAAAAATACATTACATCATCAATTATGCTGATATAAACTGTCATTTCGCCTGATTTATTGGCTGACAAAAGGTTTTCCGAAATTTCGTCAACTATGTAATCTCTGTTCTCTAAAAAATCTATCAGATCAATTAGATCTATCGATCTGACTTTTATTTTTTTCATCCATCATCTCCATTTTAATACGAACTAATGACATATGTATATACAAATATAAACAAATATTGACAATTGTGCAATACAAAAATAAAAAAGGTGCCTGTAGCACCTTTTTTGTATATTAAATGTTGATAAATTATTTCCAGTTATCCGCTGGATCGTTTTCCAGTGCGAACCAGTCGATCATAGCACTGAACATGTCACTGACTTCACCATTTGAATTATCCATGAATATCAGTGGTAATCCTATAAAAGCAGTTCTGTAAATATCTCCTGTACTTATATATCTTGTAGCAACTGCACCTGATTTTTCAAGAACAGGCCCACTAATATTCTCTGTTGCATCAGCTACAGGATTTCTCCATTTCAGATCATGTACAAGGTCACCGTCAACTGTTGTAGAATCACTTCCGGTTTCAAATGGCAGATCATAGATCGATTTGTACTTAAGGACTATCTCACCTTTATATGCTTGGAATGTAGGGATCCCAGTAAGTACAGTGCCGTTCTCTTTCAAAGTAAATTCAAAAGTACTGCCACCCGGTCCCGGATAGTTCTTCCAGTATTTATTCACCTGAGTACTGTCAACTTTAAGTTCTCCTATACCCGGATCTGATATATGATCATATTTTGTAGCTCCTATGAAATCGTAATTGTCCGTCATATAATAATCTGATGGAAGTAAAGGGTGTCCTATATCATATAAAAGCTGACAGAAAAATGTTTTAGATTCAGGTGTAGAATAATTATAGATGCCGAAATATTCATAGAAAAATCTACACATATCTATGTTCAGGTAAGAAGCATTTTCAAAATTATCAGTAAACGGTTCTTCATAATTATTAACATATAGATCATGTAATAAAATTGCTGAGTTACCTATTATCATTACTTTTCCACCAATATTCATATATTCAGAGAGTTGATCCATATATTTTGCATATGAAATACCTGTAGAAGTACTTCTATCTTCTGTTGTAATAACTATCATTCTGTAACCAGACAATGTTTTTAGATCAGGTTGATATACTTCTCCGGGTATCGGTTCCGCAAAATCAACTGCATCATAATCCAATAAAGGATCTCCAGCATCAGCCTGATATCCTGCATTCTGCAGGAACTGTTCATACATTGCCTTCACTGCAACACCATCAGGGTTACCCGTATTCTGCATATAGTCCATTGAATTGTATTTATCATCATCAGTATCATCTATAAAAATAATCCCCTTTTCAAATGTAGGTGAAAAAGTAGAAAAATTTACTGTAGCATGATTCTCTGCCTCCTCAAGTGCGTCATCTCTTACCCATATCCTGAACGAATAATTTCCCTCTGACGAATAGTTATAGATCACATCTGAAAATTCAACAGAGATATTACTTACTGACCAATCATTTGAAGCTGCAATTATTTCGATATCAGCACCAAGGTCATCCAGAGCCCATAATTCCCATCTGAATTCAAGATCTACTTCAGGACCGTCTGGATCTTCACCCATCCATCCGAATTCAAGAGGTTTCCAGTATGATGTTTCATTAGGAAGAACTATCTTCGCTGAATCAGGTCCAATAGTGAACCAGTATTGATCAAAGCCATTAATCCCAAATGTTTCAGAATATATCATTGGATGCTTAGGTTTATTATTCATTCTTCCAAAAACTTTGGACTTAACATCACTCACAGCTCCGAATTCATCAACACCGTATACGAAGAACTTAGACCATACGATCTTTCTTGTTACTTCGATGGCTTGGACACTATCAATATATGTAATACTGTCGGTAAATAGTTTTGTACTGTTCAGATAAGTCATCGGGAAAGAAACTTCAGCATAGTTATTTGATGTACCTGACCATAAACCTGTGAGAGCAGTTTCAGATTCTGTATTTGTCATTGCAGTATCAGTAGAAATACAATAAAAATAACTTAAATTTGTACTGTCATTGCTGTTGCCATACCACTGTACTTTATATTCAGAATTGGCAATAATGTCTGAAGTATCATATATGTAAACTTCAGGCAGATCCATGCTGAAGAATTCATCACTCATATCAGTTATAATTTCATCAGTCACATTAGTTATTTTTATTTTATAGTCATTGTCCTGTGGAAGTTCTGCAGGAATGTACCATTCATAAACACCATTATTATCAGCTGAATCTTTTATTGTCTGGTAAAATGTATCATTTTTGTAAAGATCTATGTTCACCAAACCTTTCGAATTGAAATTCCATTTTATAGACCTTTGACCTCCGACATTCCAGATTTCACCTCCACTCGGTTCAGTCACAATAATAGAAGATACTGATGTGATCTTAAAATCAGTTCCACTCTCATCATATAATGTTGAATCTTCAACACTTGCTATTCTGATTTTATAATCTGTACCTTCTTCAATACCTGAAGGAACTTTCCAGTCATACGATCCACTGCTTTCAACAGATTCAGCAATTACCATATCTAAAACCGAATTTTTATAAAGATCGATCTTTACATTTTCATCAATATTATCTTCCCATAAAAGACTTTCGGTAGAATCAGGCATAAATATTTCACCACCCACAGGAGATAGGATTGTAATATAAGATTCAACCGGATCAGACGGATTGCTGTCATCAGAACATGAAAGAACTGTGATGGTAAGTAAAATGACCATTGATAATGTTAATATTGTCTTTTTCAACATAATTTTCTCCATATCCGAATTTATTATTTAACTAAAACCATCTTCTTTGTGATCTTTTTATTATCAGCTTGTAAAGTATAGTAGTAAATACCGCTGTTCAGTTTATCAGCTTTGAATATTTTACTGTGATATCCACTGTCAAGATCTTCATCGATCAGCTTTTCGATCAGCTGACCTGAAACATTATAAATGTTAAGTTTCACATTACCTGCTTTTCCTAATATGAAATTTATTTTTGTATCAGGGTTAAAAGGATTCGGATAGTTTTGATAAAGTTTCGTAACTCCTGGTATAACAGTTTCTTCATCTTCAACACCTCCGATCTTTTTCATATTTGTATATATACTCGAAGTATTGGCAGGTATACCTGCTCTTGGATCTCCAAAATCTGTTGAAACAACAGAGATATACGATGCATTTTCAAGATACTTGTTGAAAAGCCTTAAACCATACTGATGATAATTTACTGTTTCTTCAGCAGGAGTTCCTTCGTTTATAGTAACGACAGCAGGTGTCACAGTATATTCAAAAATATCATTAACTGAATGATTTGCTACTATGTCCTTATTGTCACCGAACGGAACAAGCTCCCATATTTTACCTGATTCAGTTATTAAAGCAGGATAATTTTCAGGATGTGCTGCAATAGAATCAGGATGGATCGGTTTATCCAGATAATCTCCCAGGTCAGCAACATTCTGATAAGCATAATTTATATTGTCTACTGTTAAGAGATCAATAAAATTATTTGCATTTGAATTTGGAGATATTTTCACTGTGTAGGATTCGAAATCTTTTTCTCTAGTGAATGGATCAATGAATAATTCGGGTCCTGAATATGCTTCAGTTTCATCCTCCATAGTATAAAATTCAACTGAATTCCATTCAACTATTACATCATTTTCTTCAAATCTAACTTCTATTTTTGGTGAAGGTGGTGGTGGTGGTCCTGTAAAATCAGGTACACCGTCTCCTGGATCAAGCCTTCCGTTGTCAAAACCGTATCTTACCAATTGCCCGGGTGCAATACCCGGATATGGATCTATAAAATTGTCATATAATACCATGCATCCATAATCGTTTGTATGACCAAAATCGAAATCACCAATTTCTCTTCCGAACGGTAACAGATTATCTTCACCTGTTGCATTATGTCCATAAATATCTGTTATCGGACTTGTAAAATTATCCAGTTCGAAATTACTTTCACCTTCGTCAGGTCCTGCATAACCTGACGCAGGATCAGTCCACCAGCATTCAGTGATCCCTGTACCTGCAAATATTCCGTCAACTCCGATATCCTCTCCATACCATCCGTCTCCTTTTTTTTCTCCATATTTTTCTACAGGAGTATCGAACATAGGAATATCATACATCCTCTCGCACCAGATAACATTGTTCAGCACATCATACCATCCTTTATCAAAAAGCGAAGGGTCCAGTCCGTCAACAGGAAATCTGGCTGCAGGATCTGAGTATGTTGGGTCCTGCTGAAGTGAAGTGTGAAAATTCTCGCCAGCAATGAATGCCAGTGTCAGTTTGATGGAATCTCCATAAGCGAATTCCCATACTGATTTATTGTTGATAAAGTCATCCATTACACCATTATCATCTGTATCAACTGCTATATTTACCTGTCTCTGAGTTCCTAAAGGTCCAAAAGATAGAATAGCTTTTGTATCTGCACCGTTAGCTATATCATTTCTATCATCCAAACCACCATCATGCACATCAGCAGGAGAAGGTAATGGTTCTGTTGGATCAAGCCATTCCTGCCATTTTTCAGCCTGCGCATATGGTGAACCTATCATATATTCAGGATCACTGTATGTGCCGTTGTCAACTGAAATTATATCATACTGATTGTAATCAAATTCATCATTTGACATGACCATATATTTACCTTTATCACCAGCAGGTCTGCCTTCTACTCTACCTCCCGCTAAAGGTTGACCACCTCCATTTGTTAGACCGTCCTGATTATAATCATCATAACCTAATTGCTCAGGTGTAAGGTCATAATTCCAGTCTGAATGTAAGCCTGTTTTCCAGTGAGGACTCCAGTCCTGTGCTTCATCATTTGATGATGCTATATACATATTATAAGCATATCTCATATTAGGACTAGGATTCCTGAGGACTTTTACCGCTACCACTCCTGTAGCACCATCCAGAACAGATCCGGCTCCTGGCTCTCCCGTCGCTGAATAAAAATTTGTACCTGTATAACTTCTGCCGTCATTATCGGCAGCCCATGCAAGATTAAGGTCCATTGTTTTTTGTTCACCTGACGCAGGATCTATATAACCGTCCCATTTCTGAATAAATCCTCCCAGATCATCTGCATGATTATAAGTTATATCTCCTCCTATCGGTCCGATATCACAGTCCATATAGAGACCCATGAAGAAATCAAAAATATCTTTACCACCGGGATGCCTGTTATAGATCGTATAATCAACAATTATGAATTTTTGAGCAAATTCATACGACCAAGAATAAGTTTTCTGTTTTACTTCGATCCCTAATGGTATGTGCTCTCTGTTGTCATACTCATCCATACCAGTATAAGGTGTTCTCAATACGAACTTATCCGTAAACATTGTACTGAACTGTTCCTCAGCTGTCGCTGAAGGATTATATACTTCTTCAAATAGACAATTCAGCTTTCCTTCTACGTTGGATGTTTCATTCATTCTTCCCAGAATAGATCCGCTTTCATCGGCATCGAACATTACAGGCCACATTTCTTTTGGCATAGGATTTCCGGACCAACCTTCGTAAGCTGTTGTAACATAGGGACCTTCAAAAACAGTAGCATCGGTGCCATTAACATTCACAACTTCAGAATCATTATATCCACCGAACATCAATCCACTGACAAAAATAAAGTCCATCCCGCTCCCACCGGGCATCTCACCCGATTCAGCTACTTGTCCAGTACATGGGTCGTCATAAGTGTCAGGATTGCCTAAATAACCCATATTTGTAGTGTTCAGCCACAACAGACCTGCTCTATGAACTCTGTTTTGAGGTTGTGGAATTATGGTCTTGGTAATATCACTTGAAAAATCGTTATCCCAAGTTTTCTGATTCTCATAAGCTGTTCTTGCTTGCAGATAAAAAATTGTAAATGCAAACAGTAAAAACATTAACTTTTTCATAATATTTCCCATTTTGATTGACTTAATAGCAAATCTGATATTTTCAATATAACTGATCGGACAGGATTTGTCAAGATATAAATAAATTATTTTACTAAGTATAGTATTTTTGCAATATTTCAGTTTAATTTTATTTCAGCTTTCTCTGCAGTAAAATTCCTGCTACGATAAAGATCAATCCGACGAAAGTTGACAATAACACATCTTCATTCGGAACAATGAAGTGAATAAGAACTAAAGATAAAAATGGTGCGAGGAATATTAAATTGCTGACTTTAGCAGTAGTGACAGAAAGTTTAAGGGCTTTAGACCAGAGAAGGAATGTTAATCCCATTTCAAAGAAACCGATATATGTTCCTCCGATCAATCCTTTGAAAGATATACTTGAAATATCAGAGAATATCAGAACTGTTACCGTTATATACACACTTCCGAAAAGAAAATTCAAAAAAAGTCTGACAGCTTCATCCTTGTCATCTTTAGCATTGTATATCCAGAACAATGCCCAGATAGTCGCTGTGCTTAAAGCTAAAGCAACTCCTAACGGATTACTGAACTTGAAACTTGTAATATCTCCATGAGACGAAATTACATATACTCCGAAGAAGCTTATCAATATAGCAGCAAAACTTTTCCATGATATCTTTTGCTTAAGTATCGGTATCGATAGTAATACAAGCATAATTGACCATGTAAAGTTCAGAGGTTGTGCCTCCTGGGCAGGTAAAAGGTCGTATGCTTTAAAAAGTATCAGATAATAGAAGAACGGATTAAGAGATCCCAGGAAAGCTGAGAACAAGTAATCTTTAAAAGTTAAGCTTTTAAACAAGTGTAATTTCTTCTGAAAAATTATTGCTGTGAAAAGTATGAACAATGATGATACTGATGCCAGGAACAGCATCTGAATCTGATCATGATGCAAAGCTGCTAAAGTAAGCTTGAAAGCTACTGCAACAGTTGACCAGAAGAATACCGCTATCAATGCGAAAATATATGCCCTCTTTTGATCTTTCATAATACTCTCTCACAGAGCCACAAAGGCACTAAGGCTATATTATTTTGTGTCATTCCCGGATTTGATCCGGGGATCCATTCTTTTTGTGGGTGTAATAAATTATACCCTTACTTCGTTATTGGACATTCCGTGACTGTCCCGATTTATCGGGAGATATTGGATATTTTGTTAATTGGTTAGTCGCAAGGACAACACCTACTAATCACTAATCACTATTCTCAATCGCATCCAACTTCTCATTCAGATCTTCCCATTCCATCATTTTGTAAGACAGGTCCACTTCTATCTGCCCTATCTCTTTACTTAACTCTATTGTCCTCTCCATTTCTGTATATTCCTGAGAAGACAATATTCCTTCGATCTCGGTTTTTCTAAGCTCGAGTTTCTCAATTTCTTTCTCAACTTTTGACAATTTATCTTTGTAAACTTTAGTTTCCTTGTATTGTGCGTTTCTTTTTTCCGCCTCTATTCTCTTCTGGTCTTTTGACTTATAACCCGTTGATTCAGGTTCTTCCTCTTCGACATTTGACTTTTCTAAATCCTCCAGCTCAGCTCTTTTATCGATATAGTAGCTGTAGTTGCCTTCGAAAATATTTAATTTTCCATCCTTGATCTCATAAACCTTTTCAACCAGCTTATCAAGAAAGTATCTGTCATGTGATACTATAATGATCGTTCCATCATATTTTAGAAGTGCCTGTTGAAAAATATCTTTTGTGATATTATCAAGATGGTTTGTTGGCTCATCGAGAATAAGAAGATTGCTCTTTTGCAAAAGTATCTTAAGCAGTGCCAGTCTGGACTTTTCACCACCTGAGAGAACTGAAACACTTTTAAATACATCATTTCCCGAAAATAAAAATGTTCCCAGAATAGTTCTAAGTCTGGCTTCTGTTTCACCCGAACCGCAATTGATCACTTCTTCAAAAACAGTATTTTCACTTGAAAGATTTTCACTGTTCTCCTGAGAAAAATATGCAGGTTCAACATTCAGTCCATGGATCAGTTCACCTGAAGTTGGCTTTTCTACCCTGCTAAGCAATCTGAACAATGTGGACTTACCTGCTCCATTGTGACCTACAACAGCAGACCTGTCACCTCTGAACACAGTGAAATTAACATTAGAGAACACCTGATTCGAACCGTAGGATTTTGATATATTTTTAAGTTTAAGTACTTCGTTACCGCTCTTTGTAGTTTCAGGAAAACTGATCTTTATCTTTCTATTATCTCTTTCGAGCTCGATAAGATCGAACTTCTCAAGCATTTTGATCCTGCTTTGGACCTGAGGAGCTTTTGAAGCTTTTGACCTGAACCTTTCAATAAATTCCCTTATTCTTTTTATCTCTGACTGTTGTGCCTCATATTCTTTTAACAATGCTTCTTTTCTTCTCTGCTTCTCTTTTTCATATGAGGAATAATTTCCCGAGTATGTGTATAGTTTGCCTTTATCGAATTCAATTATCTTTTTCACTGTTTTATCTAAAAATCTTCTATCATGTGAAATAGTCAGGATCGTTCCCTGATAATCCTTAAGGTAATTCTCCAGCCATTCCATACTTTCTGAGTCCAGGTGGTTCGTAGGTTCGTCAAGTAACATTATATCAGGTTTTTGAAGAAGAACTGAAGCAAGATTTATTCTGACTTTCCATCCTCCTGAGAACTCCGTACATTTTTTTTCAAAATCACTTTCTTTAAAACCGAGACCTTTTAAAACTCTTTTAGCTAGATGGTCAAAGGAATAACCTTCAAGAACATCAAATTTATGTGTCTCATCTTCGTATTCCTTCAATGCCTGATTGTATTCCTGTGATTCATGGTCCATGTATGCGAACTGTTTTTCCAGCTCTTTCATTCTTTTCTCAACGACAGAAACTCCCGTAACATCTCTAAGGAACACGATAATATTAACATCCGGCATATCCACTGATTCCTGGGAAAGATATGCAATTGAGAATTTTGGATTTATCTCAATTTTACCTTTGTCCAGGTATACTTCATCCAGAATAGACCTAAGAAAAGTCGTTTTCCCGGAACCGTTGATCCCGACAATACCGATCCTGCTCTTTTCCTTGATGAAAATATTAACATCTTTGAAAATGACCTTATCCGCAAAACTTAGAGATATGTTAGAAACATTAATCATTTAATTCCTTGTTATTACAGCAATTCGTTGGAAAGGTAAGTTAAATTTGTAATTTTAACAAAATATAAAATTATTTGAATAACCCCAGCGGAGTGACCTGTACATAACCTGGGGTTTCAACCCAGGGATTAACACAAAACAAATAGCACCGGGTTGAAACCCAGTGCTAATATAGTAACATGCTGCAGGGGTGAATAATCATTCACCCGTTAAATGATCATTAATATTAATGGGATATGTAAATGGGCGTATTGTGATACGCCCCTGCAGGTTATAATTTAAAACTCTGACTTAAAATGGAATTTAACATCCGGAAATTTCTCTTGAGCTCGCTGCAAACTCCAGGAAGTTTCAGCAAGGAAAACCGGATTTCCTCTTTTATCCTCAGCAATGAAAAAATGATTCTTATCCTTAAATTCTTTAAGCTTCTTAGGATCATCACAAGTGATCCAGCATGCCCGATACAAAGACAAAGGTTCAAATCTGCTTAAAGCTGAATACTCATGTTCCAGTCTGTATTTAATAACCTCGAACTGAAGATTCCCAACAGTACCGATGATCTTTTTATTATTTGCAGTTCTTATAAATAGTTGAGCTACTCCTTCATCGGTGAGCTGAACTATACCTTTATTCAGCTGTTTTGATTTAAGCGGATCAGCATTTTCGATATACTGAAATGTTTCAGGAGCAAAATTTGGGATTCCCGTAAAATTGAATTTTTCTCCTTCTGTCAAAGTATCACCAATCTTAAAGTTCCCGGTATCGGGAATACCCACGATATCACCGGGAAAAGCTTCTTCAACTATTTCTTTTTTTGAAGCCATAAATGAAGTGGGGTTACTGAACTTAAAATTCCTGTCCAGTTTTGTATGATAATAGTTTTTATTTCTTTCAAACATACCTGAGACTATTTTAACAAAAGCTATTCTCGACCTGTGATTTGGATCAATATTTGCGTGTATCTTGAATACAAAACCTGAAAATTTTTCATCTTCGGGAATGATCTCTTTAATATCAGATTCAACAGGTTGAGGATGAGGTGCAATATCCGTAAAACAGTTTAACAGGTCCCTTACACCGAAATTATTCAAAGCACTTCCAAAGAATACCGGACATATATTACCATCAAGATATTCTGACCGGTCAAATTCTTCATAAACTCCTGATATCAGTTCGTACTCTCCCCTGAATTTTTCAGCAATATCACCGAGTTTGTCATCAAATATCTTATCATCAGTAGATTCTACTGAAATAGAGGCACCTTCATCATTTACAACCTGTGAATTTCTGTCGAAAATGTCAAGTTTACCTTCATATTTATTGTAAACTCCTTTAAAGTCAATCCCCATGCCTATAGGCCAGCTTAACGGAGTCACTTTGCAGGAAAGTTTAAGCTCTATCTCATCAAGAAGTTCAAAAGCATCTTTACCCGGTCTGTCAAGCTTGTTGATAAAGAACATCATAGGGATCTTTCTCATTTTACAAACTTCAACAAGTCTTTCAGTCTGTTCTTCGACACCTTTTGCAACATCGATCACAACTATCACACTGTCTGCAGCTGTAAGAGTTCTGAAAGTATCCTCTGCGAAATCCTTGTGTCCCGGAGTATCGAGTATGTTGATCTTGTGATCACCGTATTCAAAACCCATTACAGAAGTTGCAACAGAGATACCTCTCTGCCTTTCAATTTCCATAAAATCAGATGTTGCGGTCTTTTTTATTTTATTCGATTTAACAGCACCCGCTACTCTGATCGCTCCACCGAAGAGCAATAATTTCTCTGTTAGTGTCGTCTTCCCTGCATCAGGATGACTTATAATTGCAAAAGTTCTTCTTCTCTTTATTTCTTTGATCCTGTCCATGATTTCCTTGATCTGTATATTTAATTCAGGTGCAAAAATAAGCGAAATAGTTGACAATGTCAATATTAGGGATAAGGGGCTAGGTTTTAGGGACTAGTTTTCGCTATAAACATGGCAAAACTTATTAAGATAAATATAAATTTTGAATTGATAAGTCAGATTTAGAAAAACTAAATTTCTTGAATTCCCAGATCTCGCGTCAGCCAACCCCTTACATTAATTTTCTGACCGGCATTGAAAAGTCTAACACTTCGATTGACTCAGTGTGACTTTTAATATGTCATGGAAGAAAATTAAGTTCGGCAATCATAAGGTAAGGGGACAGACCGGGACAGTTAAAAGTAGTACATTGCCAAGGGGATCATGATTGCCTAGAACTTTTTGTTACTTTTTGCTTCAATGGAAAAAAGTAAATAATAAATGATTTAAAAAAAGAGATGCTATAAATCGCGTTTCTTCTGTTTTTTGATCGGAACGGTTTGAAATCGTTCCCTATTGCATCAACTTTCAATTCTCAGTTGCTTTAAAATTTTCTTTTTCTCTCTATAACTGCGAATAATATATACGTTTTTCTCTGCTTTAAGATCATTAAGCATCTTATAATATTCTTCTCTGTGGTCTTTATTGAAATTCCAGATCCATTTATAGAATTCCATATCAAATTTCTCTTTGCAGCCTTCAGCCATATCAGATCTTTTTTTGAAAAAATATCTACCAATTATCATTCTTTTAATAGCATTGTAGAGACATCTATATTTGGAAAAATCAAAATAAAATACAGTATCAGCTCTTTTTACCCTTTTTTCGATCGTACTGTTAAAATTCCCGTCCATTATCCAGCTGTCTCCTAGTATAAGATTATCAACTGTTTTATGCCAGATTTCGCTATCTGTCATTACCCATCCCGGGTTCCAGAAATGAACATCCAAATGAATTATTGGAATATTAAGAATTTTAGCTAATTGTTTTGAAAATGTGGATTTCCCAGCACCACCGCTGCCTATGATAAGAATTCTTTTCATATTTATTCCTGTAAGTTGGGTTGAATATACAAGACAACTTACAATATTTCAATTATTTTATGTTAGTTTTTTGTTGCAACAGAAAAATAAAATAAGTATTTTAAAAAATAAGACAAATATAACTGGAGGAATAAATGAAAAATCTATTTAATAAAAGAATCGTTATTTCTGTAATTTTGATGTTATTTGTTTCATTTTCTTTTTCGCAGAAGATCGGTAAAACACTTATTGACGAGAACGGAAAAAAGATCGTTGAAACAATTATTGACGGTAGACCACCGGCAGTTTTACCTCAACCAAGTAAAAATCTTCCTAAAGAAAAAATTAAAGGTGTAACATTTTGGTTGGATTCAATTCCTTCTTATGACTGGAGTTATGGATGTAGTGCTACAACTATAGCAATGCAGGCAGGATATTTTGACAATACCGATTATCCCAATATTTATACTGGTCCTGCAAACGGTGGTGTTCAACCAATGACGAATGCTGTATGGAACAGTCAAGCCAGTCACTCAGGGACTAATGAATGTCCGGTTTCTGCAACTGCACAGAACGTTGACTCTAGAGATAAAAAAGGTCATGCAGATGATTACTGGATAGATTATCTTGAGGAAGGAGATCCTTATTACGAAAACTGGTCTGAACATACTCCGATTGAAGCTGGATATAATATATGTACAGCAGATTTTATGGGAACAAATCAGTGGTATAATTATTCAAACGTAGATGGCTCGACATCATTCTACAATTATCAGGACGGAACAGCACTTTATGATTATACAGGCTGTGAACCTGCAGACAGGGATGGATGCCACGGTATTAGATTATTCTATGAAGCATGTGGTGTAACGGTTATAGATAATTTCAGCCAGTATATTTTAGGCTACAATGGTATTACATCAGGTTATACATTTGCAGATTATAAAAATGAAATTGATAACGGAAATCCTGTTCTGATAAATGTCGTAGGTCATTCAATGCTCGGATACGGATATGATAATACTGATGAAGCACATCCTAAAGTATACCTTAGAAATACATGGACTCAGGATAGAACTGTGGGTGGAGAACAAATGGAGTGGGGCGGCAGCTATTCGGGTATGGATCATTATGCTGTATCTGTTATCCATTTACAGGCACCACCTTTGACTACACCTGAAAATGTTGAAATTATTTTTGATGGTGCAAATGTAGTACTAACTTGGTACCCAACAGGAGCAACAAGTTACAATGTTTACTCCTCAGATGATCCTTATGGATCTTTTACATTAGAGGCATCGGTCGGAACAAATCAGTATATTATTGCATCAAGTGAAGCAAAATTATTCTATTACATCGTTTCATCAGATTCGAAATAAAATTCAATTGTGATCAAGAAAAGACCGTTTACATATGAACGGTCTTTTTTCTTTTTATGATTATACATCAACGATTTTATCGAATTCGATCTCATTTTTTTCAAGAAACAGTTCCACTTGTTCCTTTTCTGCTGTTAGAAATTTAACACAATAACCGCAGTCTGAACTAAGATCTCTAGGTACAGAGATCATTTTGCAATCGAGATCGTTTTCT
This sequence comes from Candidatus Delongbacteria bacterium, assembly GCA_016937995.1. Lineage (GTDB taxonomy): Bacteria > UBA4055 > UBA4055 > UBA4055 > UBA4055 > WTAK01. The sequence goes on along the minus strand of JAFGVM010000035.1, from coordinate 3,047 downwards.
GAAAGAATATCCTTTGTCCACATTGCATAGTTGCTGGAATGAAAAAGTATAACTGAAAATTCAGACATTTTACACCTCCTACATTTCTTTCAAAGCTTTCACTGTTTTATCAATCTGTTCCTTGGTATTGAAAATACTGAAACCGAATCTTACAGTACCTTCAGGAAAAGTACCGATCCTTTTATGTGCCAGAGGAGCACAGTGTAGACCCTGTCTGCTCATTATACAGTATTTTTCTGAAAGTTCAGTAGTTATTTCTGACACTGACATCCCGTCAATTGTAAAAGATACTACACCGGGACCTTCATCTGAGTAATAGAATTTGATACCATTGATATTTTTAGCAGATGTGAGAAAATAATCCTGCAGTTCTTTCTTATGCTTAATAATACCTGTGATCCCATCGTTATATATGTTTATAAAATCAATTCCTGCTCCAAGTCCTGCAATCCCGGCTACGTTCAATGTCCCGCTTTCAAATTTATCAGGAAGGAAATCCGGTTGATACTCTCTGTCTGACAGACTTCCCGTTCCTCCTTCTTTCAGAGATTTTATCCTACTGAATTCAAATGAATCTGAGATCACCATACCACCTGTACCTGTAGGACCATATAGACCCTTATGTCCGGCAAAAGCAATTATGTCTATATTATCCCTGTTCATATCTATAGGAATTATGCCAGCTGACTGAGCACAATCAACTATAAGCATTATACCTTTAAAACGGCATCTTTCACCTATCTCATTTATAGGTTGAACAGTTCCTGAAACATTAGACATATGATTAACAACAACTACTGCAGTATTCTTTAAAATCGCATCATCTATTTCATGAACAGATATCTTACCCTTTTCGTCTCCTTTCAGAATTGTAAGAGATATAATTCCGTTCTCTTCCATTTTCTTTAAAGGTCTTATCGTGCTGTTATGCTCCATAGATGAAGTAATTACATGATCTCCCTGCTTCAGAACTCCTTTTATCGCAAGGTTCAGAGAATCTGTTGCATTTGAACCGAAGATCACCCTCATAGGATTTTTCACTCCGAAAAATTCTGCAAGTTTCTTACGGGTCCTGAAGACAGTCTCTCCTGCTCTGACTGAAAGTTTATGACCTGATCTGCCCGGATTTGCACCGTACTCTGTCATATATTCCACCACTGCTTGTGTTACTGATGGAGGTTTGGGAAACGAAGTAGCAGCATTATCAAAATAGATAATATTATTCATCTTATTACCCATTCTTTGCTTTTATCAATTTATAATCTTCTTTCTCTTCAATCTCAAATTTATATTTCTTACTTTCAAGTAATCTGGTTACATTCTCGTACGAACATTCAGTATCTGCTAATATCTCAAATTCAGCTTTCCCGTCACTTATAGCACGAGTGACCATTATTACAGGTTGAGGACATGAAAGTCCTCTAGTATCAATAGTTTCCATTTTTATCTCCTTTATGCGTTTTTTCTTTTTTGAGTCATTGAAATAGCTATTACCAGACAGAATACGATACCTATAATAGTTCCCCATGCACCAAATGCTCCTATGCCCTTAGGAGAACTTGCCATAGCAAAGTTATGAGAAAATGCTGCTCCGGCTATCATTCCCAGTACAAATATACCGGAATCAGTATCTCCTTCTCCTGTAAGTATGAGCTGCCTTCCCGGACATCCTCCTGCAAGAGAAAAGGCCAGACCGGACAGAGCCATACCCAAAAAATTCCAGATATGTAAATTATGAGCTATTGGCTGACCATCAAATCCCGGATTGAACTGACCTAGTATTAAATTCAGAACAAAAACAGCAACTGTAAATGCACCAACTCCCGATATAAGATGAAAATCTTTTACAAGAATTATATCTCTGATGGATCCCATGGTACAAAAACGGCTTCTTTGAGCTAACCATCCTACAATTATTCCTGCAATTATACTTATATAAATTGGAGCATGCAAAGCACCTGGTCCTTTCTCACTCAGCAAAAGCTTTGAAAAACCGAAAACAAGCATCAGGAACAATACCAACATTAAAACAGGCATGATATAACCTGTGGCTACAGATTGTTTGTGACTTCTCCCAAGACTATAACCTTTTTTAATAAAATACGATCCGATACCAATACCGACTACTAACCCAATAAGACCGGTAATTGCGTTTAGGTCACCTCCTGCTAATCTGATAAAAGCTCTCCAGGGACATCCAAGGAATACAAGAGCTCCTATCATAGCGAAAACACCAAGAAAGAATCTGATAATTGTAGATGAACCTCCTCTTGGTCTGAATTCACCTTTGATCATTGAGATAACTAATGCTCCGATCATTATACCAATGATCTCAGGTCTGATATATTGTACAACTGCAGCTCTGTGAAGTCCTATAGCCCCTGCTATATCTCTTTCAAAACATGCGATACAAAATCCCATATTAGCAGGATTTCCAAAGTATTGCAACAATGCAGCAATGATTCCGATTATAGAACCTGCGATTATTATCCCGGTTCTTGATTTGAACAAGTTTTTCATTATTTCTCCAATAGTTTAGTTTAAAATAAAATATTTATTCGTGTGATCAAATGCATTTCGATTGTAATTGTTTTTGAAAATTAAAGATTGATTTTAGATCGTGAGAAATAAAGTAATTCAAGAAAATAATTTTTGTAGGGGCATAACATTTTATGCCCGTATCATGCAGAAAATTATTTTATGACGATGAAGTACAAAATTTGTCATATATAAAATTAATCTTTACACGAAAGACACCAATACAGGCTTTGAGCTACCTCAACTGTAACCTATTAAAAAAAAGTCTGTATTGTTTTCGTATGTATAGATTTTCATATATTACAAATTTATTTTTTAATATATGATTTGTCAACAAAAAATTATTAAATTTCCAACCTCGGTTTTTCTCTTCTTTCCCTTTTTAAGACAGCAAAAGCCCAGAAAAAGAGGATCATGAATCCAAGATCAAAAAATGCAAAAGGCTTCCAGAAGTACGGAATACCTTTATCGAACCAGTGATAAAAAACTGCAGAACAGAAAGATACTTT
>JAFGVM010000034.1 GCA_016937995.1 Candidatus Delongbacteria bacterium | reverse complement strand
GGTACTCGTACCGTATTTCCAACCAGTTAGTGCGTAAAAATTCCGGATATATGGTACGAGTACCGTATTTTTTTAATGTATATCAAGATTATCTAATGGACTCGTTATTCTGTCCATACCCTTCTTTGTTATATGAGTATATATTTCAGTCGTTTTAGAGCTGTTATGACCTAATAGTTGTTGTATATATCTTAGATCTGTTCCATTTTCTAGTAGATGAGTTGCAAAACTATGACGTAATGTATGGACAGTTGCGTCTTTTCTTATTCCTGATTTTTCAAGAGCTCTTTTAAATATTTTCTGTATCGTTGAAATAGAATATTGTTTACCTGTTTCACCTTCGAATAAATAATCTTTTGGTTTATACACTTTATAATATTCTCTTAGCAGATGGAGCAGTTTTTGAGAGAGGAGTGTAGTCCTGTCTTTTTTTCCTTTAGCACCTTTCACATGAATAACATTTCTTTTTGAATCAATATCAGCTATTTTCATTTTAACTGCTTCACTTATTCTTAGACCTGCAGAATAGATAAGATATAAAATACTCCGATGCTTTATATTATCAACCTGATCCAGAAGTAATACAATTTCTTGTTCACTGAAAACGATAGGCAATTTTAATGGTTTTTTTGCCCTGGGTAGTTCATAGTATTCCTTTTTTCTACCGAGAACTTTTTCATAGTAGAACTTTATGGCATTGATTATTTGATTTTGATATCCGTATGAAAGTCCTTTCAGATGTTCTTTATACAGAAATTCTGTGATCTCTTCCTTTGTTAGAGTTGAAACATCTTTATTCCTGAAATGATCAAGAAACTTTTCAAAGCAGTGATTATAAGAACTAATAGTATTAAAGCTGTATCCTTTAAGTTTTAATTTCTGATTGTATTTTTCTTTTGCTTCGCTGTTCATATTTCTTTTAAGATGTTATTGGAAATATTAATATATTCAACTACTTATAATTTCGCAAGTTGAATAATTTAAAATAGAAGTCTTTGTTAATTATTTGTAGAAGATAATAAAATACATTAAGTTTATTCCTATGAAGATCTATATTGCAATACCTGCTTTGAACGAGCTTGATTATCTTCCGTCTCTGATAAATGACCTAAAATCTCAATCCATGAGTGATTTTAAAGTATTTGTATGTGTAAATAACCCGGATGAATGGTGGAATGATGATAAAAAAGTCTGTCATTGTGAAAACAATGTTAATACTTTGAAGTATTTAGAACGCATATCTGATATTGATATTATTGTTATAGATAGATCATCAAAAAGTCAAGGTTGGTCAGGAAAGAAGAGGGGTGTTGGTTTTGCAAGACAGGAATTGTTTGAAGCTGTGAATAAAGTATCTTCAGTTGACGACATTATTATCAGTCTTGATGCAGACACAAGAATACCTGAAAATTATATTCAGTCAGTTGTTGATGTATTCAAAAAGAATAAGAAATCATTATTACTTACTAACCCGTATTATCATGATTTGATCAGAGATGATAAGATCGATAGAGCAATTCTCAGATATGAACTCTATATGCGCTATTATATCTTGAATCTGTTGATGATCGGTTCACCCTACGCATTCTCAGCACTTGGATCGGCAATAACCTTCAAAATAGCAGGATATCGAAAGATCAACGGCATCACTCCTAAAGAAGCGGGTGAAGATTTTTACTTTGTAAACAGAATGAAGAAAGCAGGTCAAGTTCTCATATGGAACGATCAGGTGGTCAAACCTTCTTCAAGATGTTCTGATAGAGTTCCTTTCGGTACCGGACCCGCAGTTATAAAAGGGATTGCAGGAAACTGGGACAGTTATCCGTTCTATGATTTTGATGCATTTAAAAAAATAGGGAAGACCTATGAACTGCTTCTGGAGTTATTCCAACACAATATGGAAACCCCAATAGACAGCTTCATAGCTGAAAATTTCGGTAATGATATCTGGACACCTCTCAGAAAAAATTTCAAGACAGAGAATAACTTTATAAGAGCCTGTCACGAAAAGCTGGATGGGTTACGGATTCTGCAGGTGTTAAAATACTATCAAAAAGGTGACAGTCTGCAGAATTTTATTATTTTCAGCAGGGAAGATCTTGGTATTCAAATTAGTGACGATTTTAATTTTGACAGTGTGCCGATCAGAAGATTGAACGAAATTCGTGATGTATATTTCGAAAAAGAAATGCGTTGTAGGAAAAGCAAAAGGGTATTATAGGATCCAACTAATCACTGACCACTATAAGAAATTAACTCAATGTGACTTTTTACATCAGTGCTTCGTTGGTCGAGTCAGAATAAACGACCCTGTTCCTTCCATTCTTTTTTGCCAGATAAAGTCTGTTATCTGACAACTCAAGCAATTCCTGAACTGAACTGATATTCTTGCTGAAATTAGCAACACCAAAGCTCATTGTAACAGGGACTATAGTATTTCTGTCGTATGTAAAAGTGGTTTTCTCAATTGTTTTTCTAACTTTTTCAGCTATAAGAATACCGTCATAATCATTTGACTGATTACAGAGAATTACGAACTCTTCTCCTCCCACTCTGGCGAGCAGATCAGCTTTTCTGATAGTTGACTGCATCAGTTCAACTATCTTAACAAGTACTTCATCTCCATATCCGTGACCATATGTATCGTTTATGTTCTTGAAATGGTCTATGTCACCTGTAATCACTACGAAAGATGAATTATATTTCTTTGCTTTAATAAATTCATCGTTCAATCTTTCAGTTAAATATCTTCTGTTATAAATTCCTGTAAGAGGATCTTTAATGGCGATTCCAACAAGTTTTTTATTATATGATTCGAGTACTTTTTGAAATTTTAATCTTTGCTTTTTTTCTTTATTCAATTCTGAACTGATCTTTTCAAGTTCATTTTCAACAGTTGACAGTTTATCCTGAAAGATCTCGATGATAGAAAAATATCCTGGAATTGTAAAATCGTAAACATCAAGTAAGTTCAATTTTATTTTGAACTCATATAAAATTGTGGAGATCAGGTTGTCCAGTTCAGTTACTTCAATATTTAAATGTTCCTGGATCTCATTTTTAAATTCAATAGCTAAAGAGAAATTTTCGTAAAATACTGTTGTAAGCATTGATCCAAGATAAACTGATGCACAGATCTCTTTTATATTTTCATTATCACATGAAACCTGACTTCTTTTTAGATGATGATTTTTCACCGGACCTCTGATGTCTTCGGGGATACCGGTTTTACCCAGGATCAACCATGATATATCGGAATGGGTCATCCCGAATTTCTCCCATTCATAGTTCATTCTGCTGATCGAGTTCATTTCAATAGACATTATATGTTCAAGATCATCTGTATAGTACATATAAAGGAAGAAGTAGCTTATATTAGAATATAAACCTGCCAGATAAGCCTTCCATGGAGATCTTAAATTTGCCTGTTTTGCTATATAATAACTTGCAACTGCGGTGAATATACCTTTTTCGAACATTTGAATAAAACAGTCTCTCATTGAATTACTGTTCAGTTTTTCCATCAGAGAGATATTGAAGATGATAAAAGCACATAATTCAATTCCAAATTTATCAACAGTAGCTTCAATAGATGTAATTTTTGTTTTTTCACATTTATTAAAATATTGTAATATTTGATTTTCATAGGAATATTTAACCCTGACCAGATTTATAAAGGTTTCTTTATCCATTTGTTTTGAATTCGTCAATTCAATAAATTCTTTCAGGATCCTGGGTATGAAATTATCTGCAACGCTCTTTGTGATCAAGTTACTAATTTCGGTCATTATATTCTCCTGAAGATCATCATTTTAGTTCTTCCGCTGGATTTTGATCTATAAAGATCTATTTTATCGTTTATTTCAGGTTCAAAATCTTTATTTGACTCTGTTATAACAAGCAGGTCTTTGGGGAAATACTCAAGGTTATTGAATATGAGGTCGAGAGCTTCTTTAAGGATATCAGAGTTTTCGTATGGCGGGTCCATGAAGATCACATTAAATTCTATATTCGACTTTGATCTGACCAAATTTGACAGGTATTTAATAGCATCACTCTTCAATGGAATAATATTTGAGGTATTGAACACGGAAATATTCTTTTCAATATTTTTAATAAATTTAATATTTTGCTCGACCAGTACAGCTTTTTTAGCATTTCTGCTCACGAACTCAAAGGATATTATTCCGGTCCCACTGAAAAGGTCAAGTAAAATGACATTATTCAAATTATAAAAATAATTCAGAACATTAAATATCCATTCTCTGAAAAAGGAGGTTGTTGGTCTGAGCTGATCTCCAGAGACCGATCTTAGTACCCTGCTACGTAAATTCCCACCTGTTATCTTAATCAAAATAAACCGCTAGATAAAGTTTATTACCTCTATTTGACAAAACAAATTTATTGAACATCTGACCTTTATCCGATAGAAGATCGGTCATTTTATAAAATACATCCTTCGTGTTAAGAACAATATACGGATTCTTGGAATTTACTTTCAAAGTTTTTGATAAATTCAAAAAATCTATCTTTGTTGAAATGGAATAATCAACCTTGTTTTTCAAATAATGAAAATTGAGAATATTATTCTTTACGTCTGAAGATACGATCTCTGCATCATTCAAATTCAAAATATCTTTAAATTTGTTCAATGATTTAGTGGATCTAAAAGCAACAATTGTTCTATGATCTTGAAAAATGATCGAAGCAGGATCATACGCCACAAGAGAATCAAGTATATCGTATAAATTAAGTGATCGAATTTGAGTATTCTTTATTACTGGTTCATCCTCAAATAATTTATCAAGAAATTTTGCCTCTGAAGTTTTTTGAACAGTATCTTCATTTTCAATACTATCTGAAACTACAGGAGTATCCATTTTTGTCAATTCAGGAGAAATAATTTTGCTTTCAACTTCCTCATTGTTCTTTTCAAAGAGATTAATGTAAAGCTTATACATGTTCTCAGATTGGAAATAGGTCAAATAGAATGCAGATGACAGTATAAAAAGGGTAATTGTCGCTATCAGGGTCCTTTTGAATCTTACTTCCGCTCTTATTTTTTCAGTAGGAAAATTCCACATTTTTAAAGAGGAATGTTCGGAATTGAAAGGTTTGTTTATAACCCTATCCGCACTTACAAATATATTCTCTTTTGAACCTGTAATGAAATCGTATCCGATACTGAAGTCAATATCATCAGAAATAATTTTTCTTAGTATCTCATCAAAATAAGATTCAACACTTTTCCGGATAATGAATAAGTGAAGCATTTTGATATTTTCTTCATAAAAGACTCCGTACTTAAAATGTTCGCTCACATCATTGATAGTTTTATCGACCTCCCAATTAATGTAATCCTGATCTGAGTACATGTCACTGGAACATTCAGTGGATCTGATCTGAAAAAATGATGAACGAAGGGATATCTGAAGCTTCTTTATATCTTTTTTATAGGGTTGTATTACATCCGCAAGGATCCTGAAGAAAGACTTGTAATAAGCACCGGTGTCAATAATTTCTCTGTTGAATCTAAAAGAAAACTCCTTGGAAATGAGTTTCTTTTCAGAGATCTTATTGTAATCTGCTGAAAAAGTTTTCAGGACCAATTCTACACGGGACGGTCTTATTATCAAGGTGTGTATCATTTTATGACCAATAAATTAGGACAAAAAAAGGGCTGTTTAGAATGCACTTATATTTAATCCAGCACACATCGAACAAGCCCTTAAAGTTAATTAGAATAAAGTGATCTATTCATTTTTCCAGCTGGATGAGCCGTTGTCGACACTTCCTGCATTTACATCATCAGCAATACCGAACAAAAATTTCTTTTGTAAAAGATTTCTTGTATATCCCTTAAATTCACTTTTATCATTGATCGGAGAGCTGATCTTTACACTTACAGTATCAACTTTAATAATCTCAGTTTTGTAAGCGTATGAAATATTTTCAATAGCTTTTGCATTAGCTTCCTTAGCGATCTCATTTATCACATGATCACCGATGTTCGATTTGAATAATAGTTCAAATCTTTCATCTTCTGAGAAGTTCTTTTCCTGATCTTTTTCAAGTGAACTTATTGAGTTCGTTACAGCATCTGCAAGAGGTGCTTTTTTTGCAACATCTTTTAAATATTCGCTAAAGAATTTACTGAATAAAGAATCTTTTTGTGCCTGCTTAGAATAAGTTGAGTCACCATCCATCTCATACTCTCTTACAAAGTCTGCAACAGTTCTTTCACTTTTCAGTTTTGCAATATTCAGGAAGTAATTTTTGATCTTTTCATTATCAAGCAGTCTTTGAGGCTCAATATCCTTTAATGCACCGGTATTTTCTCCTCTGAAAAACTCTATATTCATTCCAACTTTTGCGATAAGATTAAAATCAACTTTAAACGGATCAAGGGTGCTTGGACATAAATAAGGTTGTTTGTCAATTTCAAAATCCTTAAGTAAATATTTAGCCATGTTGACATGCTGTCTGTCCAGTTCAGCATTTTTTTCATAGTTTAATGATATCTTTTCTCTTGAAATAAAATCCCAATAAACATCCTTCTCTCCCTTGTAGTTGGCTACAAGTTCAATATTTGAAGGAGAAGACAGTTTTACAATATTTGATCTTAGTTTAAGTTTTGGATTTCTGTTCTTCAGTGTTATTATCAGATCCTTTCCGCCGTCATAAAGAACTTCGTTCTCATTTTCTCTGGCAAGATAGTATTTTTCCTTAAGTGATCTGTAAAAATCCTTGTGTATATTTCCTTTTAAAAGTTCATCGATCTCATCTACATTAGCGTTCATAACTTTTTCAGGTGTTGGACATCCGATGGATTTCATAAAAGCAATGAATCTATCTTTATCTTCGATCATATCAAGCTGCTTTTTTACAGCATTTTTTACATCAAGATCTTCTATGTGATTATGATCAGAGTAAGATATTCTGATGTGGGTTGTATCCAAAGTCAGTATTTCAATTTCAATATCAGGAGCACTTACCAGTAAGGAATCATTCTTTACGGCATAATCATAAACATCCTTAAGATTTTTGCTGAAATGACCGGTTTCCTGCATATAAACAACTTCTAGATCACTCATGTCCAACATTCTTTTATGTGCCAATTCTTGTCTCTCTGCTTGATCATTCCAAGCTCTTCTGGGAATTTCAATAGAAAGCACCAACAAGATAAAAGCAATAACAGAAAGCACTTTAAGTACAATATTGCCTTTTCTGGAAGTTAAAAACATCTTTCGCTCCATTTTTTATTTTAATTTAATTAAATCTTCTATTTTTTTTAATTTTGAAGGTCCTATACCTTTTACCTTCAGCAGATCATTCTTATCCTGAAAAGCTCCATTTTCCTTTCTGTAATCAATGATCTTTTTTGCGGTCTTTGGACCTATTCCAGGAAGCTTATTTAACTCATCCTCCGAAGACTCATTTATGTTAACTATTTTTTGTTTAACTGTCAAATCTTTAATTATATTTTTTTGTTCTGTATTTTGCTTGTCAGAGCTGTTCTTTTTACGTTCAATGGCAGTTGAATCACCCTCTGATGAAGGACTTTCATTATCGTCTTCAGCAAACAATTTATTCTCGGTTAATTTTTTATCATGGTCTTCGTAAGAATGTATTTCGAACGAGAATAATAATGTTTTGAAAATAAAGACCGAAAACAATACTAGAGTTACTGCCAGCAAGCCTTTGTATGTCGAATTTACGATATTTGAATTTTCTTTACTGCTCATTTACCGCTATGTTCCTGCAAAATGTTTAGAAAAAAATATCTTTTACTTTTTCAAAGAAACCCTTATCAGTTGCTTTTGGTTTTATTTCTTCTAGGGTATCGATTTTTTCAAAAAGTTCTCTGGATTTTTTAGAAAGTTTCTTTGGGATCCAAACAGTTATCCTGATTATCATGTCCCCGGTACCATAACCGTGAAGCACAGGAAGCCCTTTACCCTTAATTAACAGCTTTTTCCCCGGTTGGGTTCCTGATGGTATCTTTACTTTTATCTTACCACCGATGACAGGTACTTCAAGATCAGTTCCCAAAGCTGCTTGAGAAACGCTTAGCTGGAGATCATAATAAATATCCTCTCCATCTCTGTGAAAATAACGGTGGTCTTCTTCAACAATGATCGCTATTAAATCACCCGCAGGACCTTTTCTTTTACCTGCATTACCTTCACCGGATAAAGTAATGTACTGTCCTTCACTAACTCCGGGAGGAATTTTAATTGATATGGTTTTATCATCTCTTGTTCTTCCCTCACCTGAACAGTTAGGGCATTTTTCAGTGATTATCTCTCCAAGACCATCGCATGCTGAACATGAAGTAACATTCACGAACTGACCGAAGATAGACCTTTGAACAGATTTAACCTCACCTGAACCGTTACATGTACCGCATTTAGTTACCGATGAAGGATTTTTTGCACCGGAACCACCGCAGTGGGAACAGGATACATATTTTTTAAGCTTAACTTTTTTTACAGTTTCCTTTGATATTTCTTCTAATGTGAGTTTTATCTTGATTTGAAGGTCAGATCCTTTCCTTCGTGAAGGTCTGCCTGACCTACTTCTACCACCACCGCCAAAAGCTCCACCGAAGAACTGTTCAAATATTGATTCAGCATCCCCGAAGTCAAAACCACCAAAACCACCGCCGCCGGAGGCCCCTCTTAAACCTTCATGCCCGAATTGATCATATCGGGATCTTTTATTGTCGTCAGACAGTACAGAATAAGCCTCACCGATCTCTTTGAATTTTTCCTCTGATTCTTTATCACCTTTGTTCTTGTCAGGATGGTATTTTAATGCCAGCTTTTTATAAGCCTTCTTTATATCCTCTTTTGAAGAGTTTTTACTTACTCCCAAAATATCGTAATAATCTTGTTTTGCCATAAGTCTCTTTGGTTTATTTTGCTACAATAACTTTAGAATGTCTGATAACTTTGTTTTTCAGGGTGTATCCTTTTTGGTGCTGATCAACAATTATATTCGATTCTACATCCGGGTTTTCAACCTGCAAAAGAGCTTCATGTAATTCCGGGTCGAATTCTTTACCGACAGCATCAATTTCTTCAAGACCACTTGTTTTTAGAATGCTCATATATTTATCAAATATCAGATCAATACCTTTCTTCAGGTCATCTGATCTCATTTCAGGTTTATAGTTGTCTTGAAAACGGTTCATATCATCAATTACAGGAAGAAGCTTTATGATCAGGTTCTCGGTTGCAGTTTCGATAAGTCTTAAAAACTCTTCGGAAGTTCTTTTCTTATAATTTTCAAATTCTGCCGCTTTTCTCACCAGTTTATCTCTGTACTCAAAAATTTCTTTTTCCAGATTCGAAGAAACATTTTCATTTTCAGCGGTTTCCTGCAAATTCCCTTTAGTATCATTCACTTCCTCTGAAATTTCATCCTCTCCTAATTTTTCTTCCCCAGCAATATTCAATTGTTCATCATTGCTTTCCTTATCGAATTTTTCTTTTTTTGATTTAGTCGTCATTTCTCGATAATCCTACAGTTTTTTTTGTTTGTATTTACCTATATATTTAGGGGAAAGAATATAATAAAAAATTCAGGTAAAGTCAAGGTATGTTTAATAACAAATTCTCGATAAAATACTATGGGAGTGGGATCGCAGACCAAAGGTGTGCTCTTAAAAAATCTGCTTTGTTATTTCCAGCTGAAAAAACGGTTTATCTCATCAATGTCCGCTGCTTTTGCTTCTGCAAGGGTACCTGTAAATAATTTTTTTCCTTTTTGAAGGTAGATGATCCTGTCTGCAATTCTTTTTATTGATTCAAGCTCGTGAGTAACTATGACCAAAGTTATTCCGAGTTTATCTTTTAATTCGAGGATCAATTCATCAAGTTCCAGAGCAGTGATAGGATCCAATCCTGCTGAGGGTTCGTCAAAAAACAATATCTTCGGGTCCATAGCTATTGCACGGGCAAGTGCCACCCTTTTTTTCATACCGCCTGAAAGTTCTGAAGGATAAAGATGAAAAGCATGCTCAAGATGTACCAGTGATAATTTCTGCTTTACGAGATCTATAATGATGTTCTGCGGGAGTTTGGTATGTTGTTCAAGGGGAATTGCAACATTTTCCCAAACTTTCATTGAGTTTATCAAAGCTCCGCCTTGAAATAACATTCCGACCTGAGTCAAAATTTGGTCAAATTTATCTGATTCCATCCTAGTTACTTCCTGATCAAATATATTGATCGTGCCTGAAACCGGTTTGATCAAACCTATGATATGTTTTAACAGAGTAGTCTTTCCACCACCACTGCTGCCGAGTATAATGAATATCTCATTTCTCTTTATTTCAAGAGAAATGTTGTCAAGTATGATCCGAGTATCATATTTGGCGACAAGATTATTTATTTCGATCACATTATTCATAACGTTTCGCCTAAAAATCAAAGTAAAATACAATGCTCAATAATGCATCTGTAATTATGACTGCAAAAATAGCTGCCACTACAGAGGCGGTCGTAGCTTTTCCGACTCCTTCAGCTCCACCTTTTACGTTAAATCCAAAATGGGAACCGATAAGTACTATCAGCCAGCTGAAAAGGATACTTTTTAATACACTCTGCCACCAGAAAGATATAGTCATTACACTTACGGCTCTGTTAAAGAACACTATAGGACTCAGGTTCAGATATATCACAGCAATAATAAAGCCTCCAAAAATACCAACTAAGTTTGCCATTATTGTAAGTACAGGTAAACTGACAGTCATTGCGATCATCTTTGGTGAAACAACATATTTTAACGGGTTCAAAGCTATTACCTTTAGAGCATCTAGCTCTTCAGTGATCTGCATCGTTGAAATTTCAGCTGCGATCGCAGAACCACTTCTGCCTGCAACGATTATGGCTGTTATCATTGGACCCATCTCAGTTATCATAGATATTACAATTAAATCCACCAAATAAATATTTGCTCCGAATTGTCTTAGCTGAGCTGCTGACTGAAGCGACAAAATGAATCCGATCAGGAATGCCAACAGGAAGACTATTGGGACAGCATTATTTCCAATTAAGAGTATCTGCTCATAAACTGAACCTTTTCTTCTGCCGTTTTTATTGAAAACTGAACGGATCGAGTAGTAGAATACATCAGCACTCAGGATGATGAATGATCTTATTTGCTCCAGGAAAGAATAGAAGACCGAAACAATTTTTTCAAAACCTGAAAGTAATTGTTTCTCGGATTCATTGAACATTATCGAACTGTTAAATTTCAGGATATCATCTTTCATTTTATCAGATAGCAATATGTGATAATTTTCTTTAGTCAGCGAGTTGATGAATGCCAGAACAGCATTATCATAATTCACTGTTCCAGACAGATCAAATGATACTTTTGAATGATCCTTATCCAATTTAAGCAAATCTGTGATCAGAGGCTGTATTTCATCAATATAAAAAGAGTTCCCGATCCGGATGGTATTTTCATTGATCTTGTACATTTAGGTCTAATTGTTTAAATAGTAAGAGAATTCAAGGGCGAACTTATTATCATACATCAGATAATTGAGATCAGATCCCTTTTCATAGTTGTAAGCAAGATTTAAATTATAGTCGATGGAAACATATTTAAAGAGTTTAAACACAATATTGTTATCCCATTCAAGATCATAATTTTTATCATTGGATAAATAATAAGTGAAATCAGCTTTTGATATATACGTGACATTATTTAAAAAACGAATATCTAATCCTGCAGAAAAAGTTAATCCTGTCAAAAATTTATTCTCGAGTTCGTTAAAAATATGAGTGTTCGCTGTACTGTTCTCTACATCTTTAAAATAAACATTGTCGTTCAGATATTGAAACAAACCTACACCGGTCCTGATATAAAAATTTGAATTTGAAGATTTTACGATCGAAAAATTCAATCCTAATTCTTCTTTCACGGAAAGTGGTGAAAATGAATCTGAGATCCTCTGAACATCTCTGTCTGTGTAGTATGTTGAGTCCCCGCTTTGAGTGATCAAGATTACCTGATCATTTATATCAAGGTCCACATTGATGTATTCTCCCGGGAATATCTTTGTGTCAAGATTTATTTCGGAATAAATCCCGAATATCTTAGTAAAATAGTAAATAGCTGTATTTTCTAAACTTAATTCATCAGAACTGATCCGTAAGTTGTCAAAATCTGCCGGTTTTGTCCATTGTTCTTCGGTATATTGAGTTAGTCTTAAATAGTACGGGTTTTTATCATAAATGAATCTGTTATCCACCTTACCTGTAAATGTAAGATCGGTTTGAGGTTCCAGTTCGTCCAGTTTATTATTATGGTTCAGATTGAATGATCCTTTGAGGTACATATAATTGTGCCAGCTCTTTTGAATGGTTTTTTTATCCTCAAGAAATTTTAATTCTCCCGCTCCGATCAATGTATTAGTTAAACTGCTGATAACGATATTTATCTTATTCAATTCACCTTCTTTTAACTCAAATGTTGTAAAATTCTGTATGGTGTTAAACGGTTCTCCTATTTTGATCAGCTTATACTTTCCGGGAGGGAGGATCCATGTGTTCATTACTTTCTCATATTCATTTTCTTCTCTGCTGTACATTGTTCCTACGGAAACACGTGTGGAAAAATGTATGATCTCATATCCGAAACGAATGTTCTCAAGATTTTCATTTATCACATTTACAAGCAGTCCTGACCAGTCAGGTTGAATAATAGTTGTTTGTTGTTCATTGATCGTAAAATATTTTTGGATCAGGTCTTCATCTTCAGAAGATGAGCCGAATAATAATGTATATTTTCCCGGTTTCAGGAATATACTCTCTCCAATTTTGCCGTCGTATACTAATTCTTCACCGGAATAAATTTTAATTGCAGGTTCCCATTCCATCTTTGTCATTACAGGAATGAACAGTCTTCCAAAACCAAGTTGATCATCCACAGCTTCGGTTTTCAGTTGCATATCCAAGGGGTCAGCCATCCATGTATCAAATTGTTTTGCATACCCGGTGGACATAAAAATCAATATAAAGAACAGTACCAAAAGTAGTCTACGAGTAAGCATTAGTCATCTCCCGCATGAGTTTTCAAGTAGTCAACGATCTTTAAAAGGAACATATCAGTTTCAGCCTTTAATACATCACTGACGGTCTTAATGAAGAAAGAGATATCAGGTTTTACCAATTCAGCTTTTTTATCGATTATGTGTCTGATAAGGATATTTCTTGAGCTATCTCTAAACTCAAAGAATATTTTCACATGAGCAAAAGTGGCTATTTCACTTTTATATATCTCTAAATTGCTGATCATACCAGATATGTAAAAATCAGGATTATCGGAAAGAAAATCAATTTTACATTCCTTAAATAAGTTGAGTGAATTAATGTGGTAGACCAGCAGCTCAGGAATACCTTTGTCCGGTCGCAAAGCCCACTCGTTCGTTTTATCATACGACAGCTTGTGTAAGGATTCTCTTATAACGATAGAATTACGATCATAGATCCTGTTCATTTCGAAATTCTGTACTTCAACTCTAAAATCAAACGGGATTTTTGCGGATTTGTATTTTTCATTTTGTGCCGGATCCGGTAAATATGACAGGACGTAATGTTCCTTTAATGTCTTTACACTGCAGGAAATAAGAATGAAAAATGCAGCGATCAATGATAATTTCGTTCTATTATTCACTTTCTTTACCTTTTATTAAGATATCGGGGTTGTCTTTTAAAAGTATTGCGAATTCATTTATATTTTCTAAAGCTTCCTTAAAAAGTTCCATAGATTTTAACAAGTTCCTTCTTCCCAGTAAAAATGTTTTGTCGAAATGTTCTACAGTTTCCTGTGATGTTCCGATCAGTTTATTCATCGAATAAACCAGATTTGCAATTTCTTTAGTATTTAATTTTTCGGTGATCTCCTGTATGTTCTTTAATGATTCTTCAAGCTTACCTGCTTCAATTAAGCTGTTACTTTTTATTATGAGTTTATTTAGTGAACCGGCAGTTATAGTAAATTCCTTCACCATTTTATCTGAATTTTTTATCAGTGAAGAAATATTGTTTTTATTGTCATTGAAGTAATCTGATGTGTGACTAAGTAAAGTATCCAGCCTTTGAGCATCAACTTCGATCTGAGAGATCAGGTTAAATAATTTACCACGGTTCTCATTCGAGGTAACTTGTATAAGATTGTTTAATAGTATTTCAATTTTCTCTGAGATTATTTCAGCTTTACCTGTGATATTATCGAACATATCAGTTCCGACGTTAATAAAACTCTCAGGTTCAAGATTAGGCGCATCTTTATCACCGCCTGTAATTTCGATCAGCTTTAAACCTGTTGCAATACTCTGATAAGGTAAATTCGCTACAGAACCCGCTTTGATAGGAGTGTTTTGTTTAATGTTTATTGTTACGATGATCTCAGAAGTATTATCTCTGTTTATAGCAATATCAACAACTTTTCCGATATTAATACCGTAATATTTTACATCAGCACCAATATTCAATCCCGAAACAGACTGTTTTTCAAGTTTGATGTAATATGTATCCTCACTGGTAAATATCTTCCTGCCAACGAGCAAGAACATTACATACAAAAAGATCATTGATACTATCGAAATTAAGGCTACTACTCTTATTTTTTGAGATCTTGTCACCATGTTCAATCCTGCTAAAGAATGTTATTTTTCAAATCGAATAATTTTTAAGTTCGCTTATCATTTACAGATTATGAAGTAACTCCGAGATAAAATAAGCACAATTGTCAATAAAGTCCATACAAAAAATAATTTATATGTCATATCTGTCAGGTAGATTTTGAACGTAGTAGAACCATATCTTTTTTCTTGACTAAAATCATGCCAGATAATATATTCCTAAAGCGGAAATTAAAAAAAATAAAAATAAATCCGGAGAGTAATATGTTAAAAAAGATCATGTTTTTATCAATGATAATTGCAACATTAATAGCAGTTCAAAGTTGTAAAGTAGCAAGTCCTTTTATTACAGGGGCTAAAATTAATATTCAGATAAATGATTACCAGGCTGCAAAAAGAGACTTGGGAAAAGAGATAGAAAGGGATTCTACAAGCGTTGAAGCTCATTATTTAATGGGATACATTTGGAACGACGAAGAAAATTACGAACAAATGCAAAAAAGTTTTGCAAAGGTCAAAAGTCTGGATCCGAATTATGAAAAAGCTAACATTGATAATATGTCAATAAAAGCTTTCGGTAATTTAAGAAAATCAGGTATAAACGACAGGTACAATCCGGCCGTTATGATCATTAACAGCAATCCTGAAAAAGCAAAAGCATCATTACAGGCTGGATTAAAGGATCTTTTACTGGCTGATAAAATTAAAAATGATGACTTTATAACAAAATACATTATAGGTAATATCTACCTCCAGTTGGCTGACGAGGAGCACAAGAACTACAAGGATAAAGCCATCGAGATTTTTAATGAATGTATAAAAATTGCAGATATTGAAAATGACAAAGCTAATCTTGTGGGCCTGTACATAAATCTGGCGAACATTTACACAGAAAGGAACGATGAAGTTAAAACTCTAGAATATCTTAATGAAATTCTAAAATTTGACCCTGTCAACAAAGAAGCGATCATTAAGATAGCTGCTTACTACAGAGATAAAGATAATTTTGAAGAAGCTTTAAAGATGTATAACCAACTGATAGAAATAGATCCAAATAATGCTGACGTATTATTTAATCAGGGGATTGCTTTTAAAAAGATGAAAAGACTGGACGATGCTATCAGTAATTTTGAAAAAATAGTTGAATTGAATCCTAACGATAATGAAGCAAAAATTTTCTTGGGAAGATTTTACTTTGAAGCTGAAAAATGGCAAAAAGTTGTAGATATACTTGATGTGAACTTTGAATCATTCACTGGAAAAGAAAAGATCGATGCTGCTGATTATCTTACAAGGGTTTTACCTAAACTTGGAAGAGCTAAGGAAGCGCAAAAATATATGGAGTATTTAAAATAGACTTTCTTCGTTAGGCTGGTATTATTTTGGTGTCTTTAAGCTTTCCAAGCTCTATTTAAATAAAGACCTTCCTTGAGCATCTTTATTTACTTCAATTCAAAATTATTTAAAAGCAGGCAGTTATGTCTGCTTTTTATTTTGCATAAGTTTTATCTTCAAACCTTTTCTGTTTTACTCAGTATAATGAATGAACAGGATGATTCGTGTCAAATATTGCTTTGACAATGCTGTGTTTATAATTTAAATTAACATTAAAAAATATATAACGTAATATTAAATTAATACAAAAAACGGATTACGAATGGAAACAGATCATCTACAGAAGAAAGTGGAAGACTCCGGTAAGATACCAAAGCATGTAGCTATTATAATGGACGGGAACGGGCGATGGGCAATGAAGCAGGGAATGGATAGAGTTAACGGTCATGTTGAAGGAGTTAATTCTGTCAGGGATGTTCTTGAAATTTCAACTGACATCGGTGTTGAACATCTTACGATCTATGTGTTTTCAAAAGAAAACTGGAAAAGACCTGAATTCGAAGTTAATTCTTTAATGTCACTACTTGTGTCAACTATAGCTAAAGAAATAAATTCATTGATGGAAAGAAATATTAAGGTCAGTCTTATAGGTGAGATAAAAGATTTACCTGAAAAAGCAAGAAGGTCAATAATTGATATTATTTCAGAGACATCGAATAATACCGGGATGACACTTCAGTTGGCGATCAGTTATTCAGGAAGGGAAGAGATCATTAATGCTGTTAACAGTATTATCTCCAGCGGAGTGGACAGTGTTACAGAAGATGAATTCTCAAAATATCTTTATACAGCTGAACTTCCTGATCCTGAGCTATTGATAAGGACCGGAGGGGAATTCAGGGTAAGTAATTTTCTGCTTTGGCAGATCGCTTACACAGAGTTTTATATCACAGATATTCTATGGCCTGAATTCACTAAAACAGATTTTTTAAAAGCGATCCATTCATTTCAGAACAGGGAGAGAAGGTTTGGTAAAACTTCTGCCCAGGTGATCGGTAACAATAACTAAATCAGAGAAATTATGAAAAAGATAATCTTTTTTACCCTGTTAATTACATCCATGATATTAAATTCGAAGATTGTGAATTTATCAACATACTCTAAAGGATTGTCATTGACTTTCGATATATCCGGAAGATTAGAGTCAAGAGATGTTAACATTGACGGTAAAACGTATAAGAAATTTATTTTGCCTGATGAATTTATTTTGGAGGGTTATGTACCTGAGACAGAATATTACTCTACAAGTTATTATTTTTCTGCCCCAATGAATTCTTCTCCGGAATTATCATACAACAGCTTGCAAAGTGAAGATATAATGAAAAAAGATCTTGTGCCTGCACAAAGTTTTTTACAAGGTCAGGATGGAATATTGTCTTCATACTACAAAGAAACCGGACAAAGAGAGGATGCAGAAAGATCTGCAGTTACAATTGATTATATCGGCAGGGTCGATGATCATAATTTATACAAACTGACATATTATCCTCTGGTCTTTTCTAAAAATAAAGCAAGGATGATAAGTGAAATTGACGTCAATATAAAATTTAACACACCGTTCGTAAATACTCCCTCTAAAAAAATTCTTCCTGCAAATGATTTTGAAGAAAAAATATTGAATTTAAGTTTTTCAAAGATCAATCCTTATAAAAAAAATAAAGTCCTGACGGAAGTATTTCTTGATAAACCGACAGAATGGATCAAGATCAAGATAGGTTCAGAAGGTATATATAAAGTTACAGGGAGAATGATAACTGACAAAGGTCTGGATATATCATCAACGCTATCTTCTAGGATAAAAGTATATTCCAGTGCAGGTGAAGATCTTTCTAATAATCCCGCCGACTCTATGTATCATGGAGCCTTGGAAATTGCATGCGAGATAAACGATGCTGATAATGACGGTATGTTCGAATCAAATGACTATATCGAGTTTTACGCTTTGGGTACTAATTCATGGAAAAGAGGAAATGAGCTGGAGCATTATTACAATAAATACTCTGACCATTCTTACTACTGGATCGATCTTGGAACAGGAGAAGTGGATGAAGGTAAAAGGGTTAAGGAGTTGAAAAATAATGAAGCGGTATATACCGATATCAACAGTTTTATCAGACCGTATTTTTTTGATAACAGAGACCAGTTACTTTATACCGATTATAAACACCACTGGTATACCAGATGTATTTACCCTCTTGAAACTGCCACATATCAATTCCCGGTAAAGAACATTGATCCGAGCGGATCTGTGACAGTAAAATTATTACATGCTAATGTTTATCCGGGTTATGCATCAATGAAGTATACAGTTAACAATGATCCTACGACAGAATATTCATCTACCTCCATTGATTTTCAGTACACTTTACCGGCTGATAAGTTTCTGGCAGACCAGACCAATACTCTCAAAATGAGTAATTTGACCGAAGATTATAAAAAATATTTGTACAGTTACGAAGTGCATTACAATGGAAGTGTGACCGCAGACACTGAAAATGAATATTTTGTTTCAGATTTGATACTGGGGCAGAATTACCGGTTTAACCTGGGTCAGGCGAATGGTAAAAAACTTTTTGATGTTACCGATCCGTTGAACGTTAGAGTTTCAACTCTGGACAGTGATCAATGTATCTTAGCTCCAGTTGATCAGCTAAATCATTATTTTCTATGGAACGGTATTTATAAGACACCTGTGAATTTGGAAGTTCTGGATTATAGCAACGGCAGAACAACGTTACATTCCATCAATGATAATTTTGATATGGTGATAATTTCTCCTGACGAATTTTATGATCATTACAACAATGATAACGGGGGATTGATCCAGGCACATCTTAATGCCAAAGATAAAGTAAACTCAATAAAAGTTGTTAATATAAAGGATGTGAACAATGAATTCGGAAGGGGATACCAGGAACCTTCTGCAACTAGGAATTTTATAAAATATGCGTCTGAGAACTGGGGATCTGAATTTATTCTGATAGGTGCAGACGGAAATTATGATTTTAAAGGAATCTTAAATCTGAGCGAAAAGAATTTTATATTCCCGTCAGACGTTGAATTTGGTGCTTCCGGTGGTTTTAACCGTGCAGCCGGATCTGATGATTTTTATGCCAATCTTAATTCTTTAACCCCTTCTACTCCAAATGTATCGATCGGAAGATTTGCAGTCAGGAATTTAACTGAACTTGAAAATATAATAGAGAAAACTGTTAGTCATATCAACAATAATAATCTCGGGAATATGAATACAAGAATGCTGCTGGCAGTTGATGATGAAAGAAATCCTGACCGTTCCACCTGGCGAGAGACAGACCATATAGATAATACTGAAGATATTATTGTGCCTGTGGTTCCGGATAATATATTCGCAGATAAACTATACTTAACAGAGTTCCCTTTTGAATTTTCCCCTTCAACAGGTTTGTATCTTAAACCCAGGGCTGCGGATGAATTATTAAGGAAACTGCATGAAGGAGTTAATTTATTTATATACGTAGGACATGGAGCACCAACTCAGATGGCTCATGAAAAATTATTGACCTCAAGTAATTACTCACTGCTGGATAATTATAACAGATACTTCTTTCAGATTGGTGCAACCTGCAGTTTCGGGGTATTTAATGATCCTTATACCAGATCCCTGTCAGAAAGAATGCTTACAGACAGGAACAAAGGAAGTATAGGACTTATAAATGCTGTCTCTGCTGTTACTATCGGCAGTAATGAAAATCTGGTTTCAAGAATTCTTAAAAAAACATTTGAAGATCAAAACAATAAACTTACAATCGGAGAAGCTCTGAAGAAAGGTAAGTTGGAATATATTAGTGATAATTCAGGCGCATACATGTTACTGGGTGATCCTGCTCTGAAATTATTCAAGGATAAAAAAGTGATACAGGCACCTGATTCAGTGAGACTTGTCACACTGAAACTGGACACTATCTCAACGACTTTGATAATTCCTGATTCGCTTGATATACAGAGTACAAGCGGTATTCTTAATACTATGATAATTGATTCTGAAAGGGATATTAGGTATTTTAACGAAGAGCACTGGGATTCCGATGTTGACAGTACGCTCAATTATACTTTACCGGGCAAGGTTATCCTTTCAGCTCTATCATCTATTAATTTCGGACAGAGTAATACAGAATTTATTCTGCCCAAGGATCTCACATATGGTGAAAACAAAGGTAAAATCCTTTACTATGCTTATAATTCCGATAAGGATGAGTTCTCAGGATTTACCGGGAATGTCAGTATTGTCGGTGAGTCAGCAGAAGCAGTGATAGATACGATACCTCCAAAACTGAATGTACTTTATAACAGCTTGAATTATGTACCGGGTGATCCTATTGACCCGAATACGATATTCTATGTCAGGATCAGTGACGAGAACGGTGTGAACACTTCAGGCGGGATCGGGCATAAAATGATGATGGAAGTTGACGGTGATGTGATAGAATTGAATGAATTCTTCCAGTACGATCTGGACACATATAAGTCGGGGTATACTAAATATCAGTTATTTAACTTATCCGCAGGTAAACATCTGGTCAAAGCTTCAGCATGGGATACATCAAACAATTACAACGAAGTCATCGATGAATTTATTGTAACAAATGCCAAAGATACGACAAGTGCATGGATAGGTAATTTATTAAATTATCCAAATCCGGTAAAGAATAATGGCACTACTTTTGGATTTACAACTTACGGTACTACCAGTATAGATTCGTATACGATAACTGTCTATACTGTCAACGGAAGAAAAATTAAATCATTAAAAGATTGTCCTGTAAATTACTCTGATTCGTTCCAGTACTGTGAATGGGACGGAAAAGATGATGATGGAGATATTCCCGGTAACGGAGTTTATATTTATATTTTAAGGCTAAAGTTCCATGGTGGAAAGACAATTATGAAAAAGGGGAAATTGATCTTTGCCAGGTAATGAATTGAAATCAATCGTGGAGAAGAATTTAAAAATTCTGCCCAGTTTTAACAGTAAAACGAAACTTGCAGTATCTTACAGCGGAGGAGTAGACTCAGCTGTTCTGCTTGATATTGTTCTATTTATTTGCAAGGAAATGAGGTTGCCCGTTCCTGCTGTTATCTACTTTAACCATAATCTTAGGGGAAAGGAATCTTCTCAGGAAAAATCATTTATCATATCTAAGTTTAAACATCTTGGTAAAAATTTAAGAACAATTGATCTGGATGTTCAAACTTATTCAAAAAGAAAGAATATCAGCATTGAATCAGCTGCCAGAGAATTAAGGTATCGTAATCTCGATACAATATTGAATCAATATGACTATATTCTTCTGGGGCATCATGGCGATGACAATGTTGAAACAGTCCTTTTTAATATTTTCAGAGGTTCAGGTCTGCAAGGCCTGGAGGGAATAAAAAAACTCAGAGGAAAATATGTCAGACCGTTACTGGAAGTATCCAAATCTGACATTCTTGATTATGCTGAGAAAAATAAAATTGATTACGTAACCGATTCATCAAATCTCAAAAATGACTTTTCAAGGAATAAAATTCGGAATAAGATCATTCCATTGATAGAATCCGAGCTTAACAGAAATATAAGAAATTCAATAAACAGGCTATCGAACCATATAAGTGAAGTTACAGGATATTTGGATAAGGTCGTAGATGAACGATTAGATGATATCTCATATATCAGATCAGAATACGATGGAATTATCATCATTAACAAAGAAAAGTTTTTGCAGGAAGATGTGGTAATTAAAAAAAGTATTTTGAACAGAGCTATATCACTTTTAGGGGCTTATTATAACATTGATACAAAGAATATTGATCTGATTTTAGCTCACATTGCAGATAATAAAAAAAATGTATTACAGGTTCAGGAATTTGATCTTGAGATCACAGGCAACAACATTTTGCTCGTTAATTCAACTAAACTCAAAGATATCTCAGATCTGATCATTTCCAATGAAAGAAATTCTGACCTTTACTTTGATAAAAGTAAGATCAACAACAGTATTGATATTAAAAGTATTGATATCGAAAATTCTTTTATTCCTTTTGGAAAATCGAAATCCGAGAAAATTCGTAAGATCCTTTCAGATAAAAAAATACCTAAATTGTTCAGAGATAAACTTAAAGTTATCATGGATGGGGAAATTGTAATATTTATTCAGGGAGTTGGTATTTCTGAAGTGATAAAGGCTGATGAAGCAACAAAAGAAAAGACATATATATCAATTAAGAACAACTATCTGGATATTCTCTTTTAGATATGATAAAGATCGAGAAATTGTGTGAAAATATTTTGCTTCAGAATGTGATCATCACCAGATTGAAAGGTGATTATTCTGAACGCATTATTTACAGGATAGATCACTCTGAAGGTTCTCTGATCGGAGTGGAAGGAAACAATATTGCAGAGAATATTGCTTTTTTTGAGTTTAGAAGAACTTTTGAGGAGCAGGGTATAGCTGTGCCGGCTATAATAGCAATGTCAGAAGATAAAAGTTCCTATATCCTGGAGGATCTGGGAGATATTACTGTGAAAAAATATTGTGATGACCGTAATTTTAATAATGATACTGGATCTATTAGAACGATCTATCTTAAGATAATTGAAGAACTACCCAGGATACAAAATCTGCTTTATGATAAAATTGATTATTCATATTGTTATCAAAGGGAGATCTTTGACAAAGAAAATATGATCACAGATATTGCAAGATTTGAAGAATATTTTCTGAGAAAATTCTATAAAAGATACGAAGTTAATACATTTGAAAATTTTAAGAATAAGATCATCAGCATAGTACTGGATCAACCGGCTGAATTTTTCATGTACAGGGATTTCCAGTCCAGGAATATGATGTTGAAAGACAATAATTTGTTCTTTATAGATTTTCAATCCGGACGAAAAGGTCCTTTGCAATATGATCTGGCTTCTTTTATTTACAGTTCCGGAACGATCAGATATGAAAGTATGGAGCAGGAATTAATTGACCATTATCTTAGATCGTTGAAGAATTATATTTCAATTGATGAGAACGGATTCAGAACATCATTACCGGCATTTGGAGTAATAAGGCTGATGCAGGCACTTGGAAATTATGCGTATTATTTTTATGTCCGGGGGGATCAGAGTATTAATGCTAAAATTAATACTAACATAACGAAGATCATGGAACTGTCTTCTGCTCTTGGTATTAATTCAGGAATATGTTAGTTAAAGTTGAGTATTTCTAATAAAACTCGTTATCATCATCATCATCTTCTTCTTCCTCTTCGATAGGGTCATCATCATCAACTTCATCTATATCAACAGGAAGGTTCTCGATCTCGAATTCACATTCTTCACAGAGTAGATCGGTAACATCTGTCCATTCTTCACCAGGTTTCAACTCATCAGCAAAAATCACACTGCCACATGCAAAGCATATGTAACGAATTTTTTTAGCTCCTGACATATCTTTTCCTCCTACTTTGCTTGCTATAATTTAGTTTTATTCCTGTTAATTTACTGCCTACACAATATTAACTTTTTATCAATTGATAATCAATAATAAAATTGAATATGTTGTAAAAATATCATTGAATTTATTTCAGCTTACATGATCTGCAAAGTTTTCTTTTTGAACAGACCTTTCATCTGAGATAGAAAAATTCCTGTGATAACAATTAATATACCAAGTATTTTTTTTGTATCAAAAAATTCATCAAGCATAAAATATGATAATACCGCTGTGAAAACAGGGATCAAATTCGTAAATACATTGGTTTTTGAAATTCCGATCTCTTTTATAGGTATTATGATCAAGACAAAAGACATAACTGATGCAAAGAATGACATGTAAAAAAGAGTTGAGAACAGTTCATAAAAAGTACCGTCAGTCACAGAGCTTGAAATATTTACAACAGTATCGTTGTACTCCAGGAGTATAAACAACGGCAGAAATAAAAAAGTACCGAATATACTTTGAAATTTTGTGATAGTTAAAGATGAGTATGATCCTGCGATCTTTTTTACGGTTATGCCATAGCCCACTGCTCCAAGAACAGCTAAGAGTAAAAGTAAAATTCCTTTCATCGTAAAGTCAGATGCCGATCCCGGGTTTACGATTATTACAACTACGCCGACAAACGATATAATGAGACCGAGAATATTGAATTTGTTGAGTCTTTCATCCAGCAGTTTAAATGCGAAAATGGGTGTCACTACCGGTATCATTGAAATGATCACTGCAGCTATTGTTGAAGAAACGTATAGCATTCCATAAGATTCTCCGAGGAAATACAGAAATGGTTCGAATAAAGTAAGGATGAAAATGTATTTATAATCCCTGAATTTAAGTTTCTCTTTTTGTTTTATGAAAAATTTCGTTACAACGATAAGAATTACGGACGCTATTACCAGCCTGAAAAATATTACAGAAATGGGGTCAAGATATTTTAGTACTATTTTGTACCAAACAAATGTTAAAGACCAGAATAACATCGGTAATACAGCGAAAAGATACACAATGAATCTATTCATTTTTCCTCTATAAAAAAAAGGGGCGATCGATCGCCCCGTTAACGTTCTGAAATTTATATAGATGCTATTTTGAGAAGAAGATCGACAACTCTGTTCGAGTAACCTGCTTCGTTATCATACCAGGTAACGATCTTTACAAGGTTACCACCGATGACCATTGTCTGATCGGCATCAAATATGCTGGAATGAGAATTCCCGATGATATCACTTGATACAATAGGGTCCGTATTGTATTTCAGAATTCCTTTCATTGTTCCTTCAGCAGCTTCTTTAACAGCCGCATTGATATCTTCTTTTGTAACAGTTTTATCAAGCAGTACGGTAAAATCAACTACTGATCCGTCAACGACAGGTACTCTCATCGCAAGACCGTCAAGTTTACCGACCAATGCGGGTATCACTTTTGTTACAGCTTTAGCAGCGCCTGTAGTTGTAGGTATGATATTTGAAGCGGCATTTCTTGCTCTTCTTAGGTCGCTGTGAGGAGCATCCAATATTTTCTGATCGTTGGTATAGGCATGAATAGTGTTCATTAAACCTTTAACGATACCGAATTTATCATTAAGGACTTTAGCTACTGGAGCAAGGCAGTTTGTAGTACAGGAAGCATTTGAAACGATCTTATCATCTGCTTTAAGATCTGCATCGTTCACACCCAGAACTATAGTGTTGTCAATTTCATCCTTTGAAGGAACAGTTAGAATTA
The DNA here is from genome assembly GCA_016937995.1 of Candidatus Delongbacteria bacterium. Taxonomy (GTDB): domain Bacteria; phylum UBA4055; class UBA4055; order UBA4055; family UBA4055; genus WTAK01. Next base: position 21,691 of record JAFGVM010000034.1, on the reverse strand, counting down.
CTTTTTTAGCTCCACCTTTCAAATGTAGTTCGCATTGTTCTTTTTTTCTGAAGATCCCTGTTGATTCAACCACATATTCTGCACCAAATTTTGCCCATGGTATATCAGCAGGATTTCTTTCAGCGGTAATAGGAATTTCTTTTCCGTTAACGATTATAGAATTTTCAGTATGTTCGACAGTACCGTCAAACCCGCCATGAATAGAATCGTACTTAAGCAGATGAGCCAGTGTTTTAGCATCAGTGATGTCATTAATACCTACTACTTCGATATTGTCTCTTTTTTCGATGATCCTGAAAACTACTCTTCCGATCCTTCCAAAACCGTTGATACCAACTTTAATAGTCATGATAACTCCTTTTCTTTATAATAAATTAATATTTTCGGTTCGGTAAATAAATTTATTTTATGCTTTAAGTCAAGAGAATTATTTAGAATAAATCTCAAATGCAACTATTTTTCCGGGAATGATATACTTATAAGGTAGCCATAAAATTTAATATTTCTGTTTTATACTGAGGTAATAACATTTCAATTTTATCGAGCTGGAGCTTTATCATTTTGATATTTTCATTTATTGCTAAATTATCAAGTTCGATGCAAAGTTCATTCATCAGTGGAACATCAAAATTTGTAACGATACCTTTCAGGCTATGTGTATTAAGTTTTAATGTGCTCATATCATCATTTTCAACTGAGGAGGAAATAGTGTCAAATTTCTTATCAATGTCCTCGATCAAAATATTCAAGATCTTAACATAGGTATCTTTGCTGAATATTTTCTTTTTTTCTTCAAAGTCTTTGAGGTTGAGCAATGTATACTGATCGCCAGAAGTATCAGTTCCACACATTTCCTTATTTTTTTCGGATAAAACATCCTTCTCTATAGGTATACCTGATGTATAGTAAAGCAATTTTTCAAAAAGCTCAACGGTATCGATCGGTTTCGAGATATAATCATTCATACCGGCATCAAGAAATTTCTTCCTGTCACCGATCAAAGCAGAGGCAGTAAGTGCTATAATTGGAATATTGTTATAAGCATTTTTTGAATTACGAATATTTTTCGTTGCTTCAAGTCCGTCCATAACCGGCATTTGTCCATCCATAAGAATAACATCAAACTGTTCGTTATTCAGCATCTCGATAACTTCTTTACCGTTATTTACGATTGTATAATCCAGATCCTGCTGATTCATTATCGCACCGATAAGTTTTTGATTGAGAATATTATCTTCTGCGATCAATATTTTATAGCCTCTCAGATCTTTAAGTTCAGAGCTTAAAATTTCATCTTCTGTCGTTATACCGGTACTGTCGGTTAATTTAAAGGACAGTTCGAAAAAGAACTCACTTCCCTTATTCTCCACTGACCTAACATCTAACTTGCTTCCCATTATACTTAAAAGTTTTTCGCATATGGTTAATCCCAAACCTGTACCTCCGTATTTGCGTGTTGTGCTTATATCCGCCTGAGAGAATCTTTCAAAGATATGTTTCAATGCTTTTTCGGAAATACCGATTCCTGTATCAATTACAGAAAATTTAATACGAACTTCATTATTTGAAAGAATTTTTGAATCCAGGAGTAGTTTTACATAACCATCACCGGTGAATTTTATTGCATTCCCGATCAAATTCACCAGAATTTGTTTTAGCTTAACCTGGTCTCCGATAATAAAATTCGGGACATCATCATTTTCATATTCTATACTGAATTCGATATTTTTCTCTTTAGCTTTAAATATACTGATATCTTTAATACTGGATAATAATTTGTAAAAATTAAACGGGATATTTTCAATAGTGTATTTTCCCGATTCAATTTTTGAAAGATCAAGTATATCATTTATTATATTAAGCAGAGATTCTGAGGATATTTTTATAGATTCGAGCAGGTCTTTTTTTTCGGTGTCAGTTTCTGTTCCGATAAGTAGATTGGACATTCCCATGATAACATTCATCGGTGTTCTGATCTCATGGCTCATATTCGCAAGAAAACGAGATTTTGAAATATTTGCCTGCTCAGCTTTCTCTCTCAGTTCAATAAGTTCATCGTGAGTTTTCTTGATATCGGTAATATCAATAAAAGATTCCAAAATAAAATGTTCATCGTTTATATTTATCTTCTTAGCGTTTTTCAAAACAGGAATGATCTCATTCTCAGAATTAATTATAGACCTTTCAGAGTTGTCTAAAATTTGTCCTTTATCAATTATAGGGCATGAATCCTCTAAAGCAGGACAAAAGCATAAATTACACTTTTTCCCGATGATATCTTCTTTCTTGAAACCAAGCATATTCAAAGCGGACTGATTTATTCTTGCAATGGTCTTATCGGAAGCTTTGATCAAAACTATACCGACAGGGATCAGTTCGTAGAGGTCGGTTATATACCGGCTCATGCTTTCAAGATTTTTTTCTCGTTTGACAGATCTTTCAATCTCTTCCAGAAGTTCATTGTTTTTGGTTATGAAACTGTTCTTGTATTCTAAAAGCCTCTTTTCCTGCTTTTTCATGACAAATTTGAAAATATAATAGTTAGAAACCAGTGCCGAGAACATTAGAGAAATCAGAAGGATGATCCTGTTCACAAAACTTTTTCGATGTTCAACTGTATCAGCTTCTATGATCTTATTTATCTGATCGTAATAGAACCCTTTGGATATAACCCAGTTGAACTCTTTAAAAAAATTAAAATATGCGGTTTTAGGGTAAATTAAAGAATTCTTTGGACTTTTGTAATAATAAGTTGAAAATGCTTCACCTTTCTCTCTGATCCCCTTCATGAATTCTCTGCGGAAATAATTACCTTTCAGATCTCGGTAATCATCGCTGATCAAATTTCCCAGCAGGTCCTTACGGTTGGGATTAACGATCATTCTGGCAAAATCTTTTCCACCGTCCATATTTAAGATCTTATAAATGAATATGTAATCCTCCTGAGTAGTCTGATAAGATGAGTTTATCTCATCGATAATATCATTTTCTATCTGTTCTGTTGTCAGGATATCACAATATATTTTTCCGACAAAAAGTTTAAGCTCTTTAAGATAATTTATGTAAACATGCTGATCGTTGGATCCGGGCATTAATTTATCGAAGCAATTTTCTAATGTAAGTAATTTGTTATTCAATATTTCATTCTTATGATCCTCTTTTATTTTACTCCAGTCAAATTCGGATTTGATCAAAATTTTACCGTCTTTGTATATTTCCAGAAAATTATTATAACCGATAAAACTTAATCCGGTCTTATCTTTTGAAAATAATTCTGAAAAATCTCTTATCAGCAGATCCAGTATCGTTTTATTGTTAAACCCGTCTCCAAGTTTGTAATGCTCATATTTACTTTTAGCTACGGAATAATAAATGTTGGATTGTTCGATTATACTTTCTTTGATATTCTCTTTGTTAATTCTTACCCGGTATTTTAAAGTGTTCTTAAGCTGGAGGACATCACTTTTCATTTTATTCTTGTAGATCGTTACATGATCCCTCTCAGTTTTTTCCTGAAGTGCTCTATACTCAGAGAAATATTTTGGTATGTAAATTCCCATGAAGATCAAAAGAACGACAGTAAAAATACCTGATGATATTCTAAGATTTGTACGGGTTATATTCTCTTCATCGATCTTTAAAAGTCTTTTCACTTTGATCCCCAAGTTATTTAAATGAATAAACAGTTGGTGAAAGATATTTACTTCTAATGCTTTTCTCAGTATTCGGAATAAAATAATATCATAAATCGTAAATATCAATAAAAAAGATTTCTTACTCATTGAACTAACTTATTGAGCAGAAGTATAATTTATTCGAATTGACTTTAGTGCATAATTGGATTATTTTCTCAAAGTTAAATTTAATTAAAGGACCCGGTAATACGGATGAATAAGTTAAAATACATATTGTTGATAGTCTACACTGCTGTTCTACTTAACTCTTTTTCCTGCTCAGAGAACACTCTCGAATCAGAAGATAAAACTGTTAAAATAATTGAAGATCTTTCAGTAGTTCCTTCAAAAGTGCAATTTGGGAAGGATCGCGTATATCATTATAAGGTGGCACTGGGATCAAATTATTTACCTTCTGATTCTTTGAGAGTAACTGCCTTTTTTACAAATGGTACTTCAACAGTAAATATGGAAATTTATGATGATGGTATATCAGATGATTCATTGAGAAATGATCTTGCAGCATCAAATAACATTTGGTCGGGAGGAATAAATTCGAACACATTTCCCGAAGAAGGGAACTGGGATTTTAATATTGAGGTATATATCCCTGATTCAACTCTGATCTATGATTATGTTTTTCAAAATATTTTAGTTAACGAAAATTCCGCACCGGTGATAAATTACGTTAACGGCATAGCAGATGAAGATACATTATTTTCCGGTTTTTCTACAAAAAATATTGCGATCTCTATTACTGACCCTGATAACGATGCATCAGGATTTAATGACAATCAAACATTGAAACTGGAGATAAGGAACAGGGATAATATCCCTAAAGATATGGAGTATGTACGTGAAGATCCTCTTGGTACTATGATCATTAAGATCGACTCTACACTGGCTTCAGGATTAGCCACGAACGACAATTACAACTTTACATTCATTGCCACTGATTCTTATGGAGAATCTGATTCACTTGAAATTAAAAGTATTAGGCTTGAAAATACGGCTCCAATTATTTACAATTTGATATATCCTGATACTGTTTTTGTCCCAATAGACAGTACACTTTTTATTGACTTCAAAGTAACAGTGAATGTAAATGATCAGCAAGGTAATTTAATGACCGAAGATCAAGATATTGACAGCGTAAACATTACTACTAATTCAACACGGCTGATGATGGATGATGGTGAAGGACTTGATGAAAATGAAAATGATGGAATATATACTATGCCTTATACTATGAACAGCTCCTTTTTCCCTGATACAGTAGCAGAACTTCCATTCGTCATTGAAGCAGTTGATAAAGTGAGAAATAGAAGCAACCTGCTAAATGGTAATTTAGTTTTCAAAAAAGTATCAAAATCAAAAACAAACAGAGAAAGTAATGTACAAACATTTAATTATAGTAATCCTTTTAACTCTAAGTAACTCTTTCCTTTTCTCAAAGTCCTATAGACCTGAAAGCTTCAGCTTGAAAGGTGATATGGATAAATCGGGTACAGAAGAGGAGAGACTTGACGGAAACTTTATTCTTGATATTGTCAGTGATCCTAACAGTGATATTGCTCTCGATTCAGTAATATATGTTGCAACAGGTGACGGGTTCTCCAAAGGTTACGATACAAGAGATGAGATCGAGGATATCAGATGGAATAATGCAAGGGTGGGGTATGGCGGATCAAGTGCTATAGCTATTGATAAAGACAGCAGGATCTGGATGACAACTGCAACGGATACATTTCTGGTAGATGATACAAAATTTCTGCCTACAGGTACCGGAGTACACATGTCTTCTGATTCGGGAAGGACCTGGACGCATTTTCCTCCTCCGGGAGTTACACCTATACAGGGTTTGACTTACGATATAGCATGTGATTCTTTAGGAGGTATCTGGATGGCATGCTTTGGACAGACCATACAAAGATCCGATGATCTCGGAGAGCACTGGAGAACAGTCATATGCGGAGAACCTGAATGGAATCCGATCCAATATATGAATCAGAGAATGTTCTCTGTTCATCACACAAAAAGCGGAAAATTATGGACAGGTTCAGCAGGGGGAATAAATCTTTGCCATGATTACACACTAACTGATTCTTTACTTACATGGACCCGTTACACATACAGGAACGGTCTTTCGGGTAACTGGATCACTTCGATAAATTCAAATGAATTCAGTGATGGTAAGGAATATGTGTGGGTCAGTTCGTGGTTCGCTGAAAATGCTGATGAGATAAACGGAGTATCTTTTACAAATAATAACGGTTTGAAGTGGAATAAATGCCTATTGGGTGAAAAAATATACAATATAGGATTTAATGGAGACGATGTTTTTGCCTGTGGTGTGAATGGGCTATGGAAATCATCGGATCTTGGTAATTACTGGGAAAAATACGATATTTCAGTATTTTCAGAGACCAGGAACGGTTTTGTGAATATTGAAAGGGTTTACTCATTTGAATATCAGAACGGGAAGATGTTCATTGGAACTGGATATGGACTTGTAGTTAGTAATGATGATGGTCAGAGCTGGCATATTTACGAAGCCTATAAGGAAGCCAGTGATTCTTCAAATAAAACTTATGCATATCCTAATCCTGTATCATTCACACCTGACAGATTTTTGGAGCAGAGATTTCAATTCAGCTTAAAATCCACAGAAACTATAAGCTGTAAAATATACAATTTTGCCATGGAAAAAGTAAGAGATGTAATCCTTTCAAAGACTTACGATGCAGGAGAACATTACATCAGTTGGGACGGTAAAGATAATAATGGTGATGAAGTTGCGAACGGAGCTTATTTCTACATCATTACCTACGGTGAAAAAAAATTGTGGAATAAAATTATCGTATTTGACTAAATTGTACTCTCTTAAAGATACGGAGAAAAGAAACTAATGAATAGATTATTTGATGTAATGATTTTAATATTATTTATCTCTACGATAAATCTGTTCTCTGAAGATATTGGGGGGAAGGCAGGTTCATTTCTTCGATACGGGTTGGATGCACGTTCGGAATCACTGGGAAGATCGGTCATAGCGGATAAAAGATCTACTTTCAGTTCCTATTTCAATCCTGCAACTGCTGCTTTTGTTACTGAAAAAAGTATAATGACAGGAATGAAGGTTCTGGCATTCGATAGAAATTTCGCATATTTATCTTATTTGATGCCGGTAAATAATAATGCTGGGATAGGTCTGGGGATATTGTATACAGGAACGGACGGTATTGAGGGAAGGGACAAGGATGGTAATCTGTTCCAGGAGTTTTCATACAATGAAAATTTATTCTATGTATCTTTCGGTATGAGACCAAAAAACTTTTTAACTTTCGGAGTTAATGTTAAATTACTCTATGCAAGGCTTCCTGAGGGAAGTGCGGATGGAGAAACAGTATCTTCTTTAACTTTTGCATTTGATGTGGGTGCTACTGTGATCATTCCCAAAACGAATGATCTTGTGATCGGACTATCAGCAAGGAACTTTAAAGGAAAGAATGAATGGAACAGTAACGATGTCTGGAGCGATGGACAGGCCAGCAGCGATTATTATCCCGCTACTTATTCGCTGGGTGCTTCATGGATAACTCCATTCAACGAGGACCTTGGTTTCTATGGAAGTTTGTCATCTGAGGATTTTTTAAATATTAATTATGGTCTTGGGATAGAGTTGGATAAAAAATATCTTGAAAAAATCTTTTCTGTCAGAATGGGGACGATATCAGGCGACCTGACATTCGGACTTGGATTCGAATTTTCAATTCTGAAAATGAGAAGTATTCTGGATTATTCTTATACGGCAGAAGGAATATCTGATTTTAATCCGCATACTATTTCCTGGAGATTCTTTTTATAATTGTGATTTAAACTTGATAATTGATAACAACAAGGTATGAAATGAGGAAATTTGCAACAATATTATTAGCGGTAGTGATCAGTATCCTGTTTGCTGACAGTGGTGTGTTCTTCTTGAGGACTGAAGTTTCTCCAACAAATATTTCCACAGCTCAAACATATTACATGATGAAGAATGAACTGGAGAATTCAGATTATAATCCGGCTTCAGTATTCCATAAGGATGATCTGAAAACCTTCCTTTCGTACAGGAAATATCAGGATGAAGGACAGATCGGAGGTTTTGGAATTTCTAAAAGAATGTCCAGGCATTTAATAGGATTAAAAGTATCATATTTGTATGTTGATGAATTTGAAGGTAGGGATATTCCATCAATTGAACCTCAGTATGTATTTGATTCAAGGAATTTCATAACTGATATCGTATATGGTTATGAGTTCAGTACATTTAAAGTTGGTGTAGCAGCGAAATATATTTATGAAAAAATAGAATTTGAAGATGCTGGGGGTTTTGCTTTTTCTGCAGGTTTTTATAAGGAAGATCTTTTCACTCAAGATCTTGATATTGGCTTAGCATTGAACAATCTTGGGATGATGACTAAGATGAATAATGAAATTTCAGATCTTCCAGCGGATGCAACATTCGGATTAAGTTATAATATTGATACAGATTTGGGTATATCTACCGCAATTGCTGTAAGTGAAAAATATTTATTAAATGATGATGAACTTGAATCATATTCCGGTGTCGAACTTGGTTATGAGAATAAAGTATTTGCCAGATTCGGTTATCGTTTTAATAATGAGGGAATGCCTTTTTCATTAGGTCTTGGTTTTAAATTTAAAAATATGAGCTTAAATTATTCCTATTCTCCTTTTTCAGATGAGATAGGGGACAGTCACGGATTTGGATTCAGTTATTCGTTTGAATAAAAAAGGGCGTTAATGAAACGCCCTCACAGTATAATAAGAAATGGTGCTACCATTTCTTTTTTACTTTACTCTGCTCTTTATTTATCAATGCTTTTTGAACATCTTTTTGAACATCTTTTTCGTCATTTTTCATAGCTTCAAGAATTCTTTCGGCCTCTTCTTTTGACATTTTCTTTTTTTCTTCTTTAGGTTTTTGTTGTTTTTGTTGTTGCTGATCTTGTTTGTCCTTCTGGTCTTTATTCTGCTGATCTTGCTTTTGCTGATCTTGTTCCTGTTTATCCTGTTCTTTCTGATCCTTGTTCTGATCCTTATTTTGTTGCTGCTGCTGATCTTTTTGATCCTCTTTTTTATCCTTCTGGTCTTTATTCTGCTGATCCTGTTCTTGTTGCTGCATCATTTTTTTTACGATCTCATAATTAATAGCAGCATCTTTATTTGTATTATCAAGCTTGAGAGCATCTTTATAATAGCTTAATGCTTCTTCATATTTTTGTTTCATGACAAAAGTATTGGCAATGTTATATTTTACCTGAGAGTTGAATTCCTTGTTATTACCCGATAAAGCTTTTTCATAACTGCTTAATGCCTCATCATATTTTTTTTGTTGAAATAAAGAATTACCGTGGTCATAAAAAAGGATAGGATCCTGTTCTGAGGAAGAAATGGTAGCAGAATTGAATTTCTTCTCAGCTATCTGAAAATTTCTTTTATTATATTCCTTTTCTCCGCTTTTAGCATCAAAGTATGTTATTGCATTTAGACTGTATGTGAAAATGATAGTGATAAACAAAATTAACTTCATTCAGCAACCTTCCTGATTTTTTTTCGTTCGTTCATTGAAAAATCCAGTAATAAAAGAATAATACCCAGAAAAAGAAAGATTTGGAACCGGTGTTTAAAATCTTTGAAGACTTTTGTCCCGAACTCTTTTTTTTCAATTCTTGAAATATCTTTAAAAATGTCGGATAATTCTCCTTCTGAAGAGGTAGAAAGATAATAGTTACCATTACCTTCGGCCGCAATTTTTTTAAGATCTATCTCATTTAATCTGGAAATTACAGTTTTACCATCTTCATCTTTTATAAATCCTTTATCGGTAGGAATAGGTACTCCCTCCAATGATCCGATGCCGATAGTGTAAATGATTATCCCTTTATCTGCCGCTTCTTTAACTGCTTCACTGAATCCCTCTTCATGGTCCTCACCGTCACTTATCAATATTATCAGTTTATGTTTTTTATCTTCTTCAAGAAATGCGGAAGAGGAAACCGAAATCGCTTCAGATAAAGAAGTTCCGTTCTGAGGCAGGAGAGATGTATCCATTATATCAAGGAACATCAAAGCTGCGTCATAATCTGAAGTAAGGGGGCATTGTAAAAACGCTTTACTTGTGAAACCGACTAACCCGATACGGTCACCTTCAAGTTTATTTATAAAGTTCTTAACTTCATGCTTTGTTTTTTTTATTCTGCTTGGAACAATATCCTGTGCGAGCATTGACTTAGAAAGGTCAAGAGCTACCACAATATCGATACCCTGTCTTTTAACATTAACAAGCTGCATCCCTATCTGAGGTCCGATCAAGGCAATGATGATCATTGTAAAACCGAGTACCTGTATGAGTCTTTTTATAATGATTTTTCTTTTTGAAACAGAATCAGCAAGAACAGTTTGCATTTTATTGCTTAAAAATTTATTAAGAAAAGTGAATCTCTTTTTTACTGTAAAATAATAAAATATTATCAATAACAGGCTTATCCAGAGCAGGTTTATATATTCCGGATATGTAAATTTTATTCTATCCATATTCCCTCAAATAATTTTTTATCTTAAACTAAATAATTTTATTTAAGTTCGTAACGGAAAAGTGATAATGTAAGAAAAAAATGAAGAATAAATATTTTTTTCGCCAAAAAAGAGCAAAAGGTCACTATATGACCTTGTAAGATCAGTATATTTTAAACAGGAAAACAAAATAAGGAGAAAATGATGGAAAAACTGGAAAGAATATTTTTTATCAACAGAGAATTAAAAAAACACGATAGAGTAAAGCTTGATAAATTAGCTTTATCAATGGATGTTGATAAAGAAACAGTGGTAGATGATATAAGATATATGAACGATAAATTAAAGGCTAATATCAATTTTGCGAAAACTGATAACACATTCTGTTACAACGATAAATTTGATTTTGGTGAAAAGGTCGATGAAAAATGGGTGCCGTTCTACAGGTTCGTAAAAAATATTTTCTCGAATCAGTCCTTATTACCTTCACTAACAGAAGAAACTGTAAATAGATGGATGTATGAGATCAATAAAACCAATAATAAGAACTCGAAAGCAGTATGAATTATTAATTCCTAATTTTAATATTGCAAAATCGGGGTCTTAGTCATATATTATTACTGACAACAGTTAAAAACCATGGGAGGAAAAATGGTGAATTATCAAAAAAGGATTTTACTTGTTCTTTTTGTTGCAGTATTACTTACATTTTCACGTACCAAACTTCTTTTTGCACAAAGAGGATTAAGTGGTAACAGTGGCAGTAATGCTGAAGTAGTGGAAGATCAAGTTGACGATGATGAACTTGAAGATACTGGTGACGAAATGGATGTTGAGACGGATGCTGATATTGAAGAAGATACCGGTGATGAGATTTTCAAGGAGGAATCAACAAAAAAGATAAAGGATATCAAAAAAAACAAAAAGACCAAGAAATACCGTAAACCGAAAGAGAAACTTACACCTGAGCAGAAGAGAGAAAAATTAATTACAAGAGAGCTCAAAAGATTTGAAAATGCGAATAAAAGCATTTTAAGCAGAGAAAGAAAGGCAAAAAAAATATTAAAACAGGCTGAGGAAGATAGAGCAAAAGAATTGATCAAGCATGATCAGAGAATTGAAGAGATCAAGAATATGACATTTGAAGATTAACTTATATGGCTTCAGAAATAAAAAGCTACCTAGGTAGCTTTTTTTCATAGGAAAATTATCATATACTTCTTGAATAAATGAAAATAAATTGTTATGATTACAGCTACACTGTAAGAATATAAAAAATCTAGGGCGATTAATGCAAAAAAATATATTAATTATTGACGATCAACCTGAAATACTTGAGCTTCTGATGGAGATAATAGAGTTATTAGGCCATAAGGTGTATTCTATTACTTCAGGAACTAAAGTTGATGAAATTTTTATGGACCACGATATAGATATTGTTATTTCAGACTATCAGATGCCGGATATGACGGGATATGAAATCGCAGAAATGATAAAATCAAAATACTCAAATGTGAAAGTCTATATTGTTTCGGGATATCACAATGTACTGTCAAATGAAAAAATGGAAAAATACGGAGTTAGTGGTTTATTGGATAAACCTTTTAAAATGGATGAATTGAAAGAGATACTGAATGGATAGATCCTGCAAAATAATCGGAGTTATTCCGGCCAGATATAATTCAACGCGATTACCCGGTAAACCGTTACGTGAGATCTGTGATAGAAGTATGATATTGCATGTTTGCGATCAGGTAGAGAAGAGCAAATTGATCAGTAAAGTTATTGTTGCGACTGATGATAAAAGGATATTTGATCATTTAGTAGCAAATAACAAGACTGTAATAATGACGGCTCAGGATATTAATTCAGGCACTGACAGATGTTGGGAGGCAGTAAAAGACCTAAATTGCGATATTGTTGTTAATATTCAGGGAGATGAGCCACTGATAGATCCTTCAGTAATTGATAAAACTGTTGAGGAACTGGTCAGATCCTCTGATGCGGTATGCTCAACACCGGTAAAGAAAATATCTGAGAGAGCTGAACTTGATAATATGAATGTGGTTAAAGCAGTGATGGATAAAAATAATAATGCAATGTATTTTTCAAGATCTGAGATTCCCAGTAATAGAGTGACTACAGATATAAAGTATAAGCATATCGGTCTATACTGCTATAAATTCGGATTCCTGAAGAAATATGTTGAAATGGATCGAACTCCCAATGAGATAGCTGAATCGTTAGAGCAGCTTAGAATATTGGAGAACGGATATAAGATCAAGTGTGTGGAAGTCGATTATGATTCTATTGGAGTTGATACTGAGGAAGATCTTGAAAAAGTTGAAGCAATATTAAGAAAAAGGGAATATTGATGGAAATATTAAAAAACATCAATTCACCATTGGATATTAAAAAATTAGATAATAATGATTTAATAAAGCTGGCTGAAGAGACTAGAGAATTTATAATTAAGAATGTTGATATCACTGGAGGTCATCTGGCCCCAAGTTTAGGAGTTGTAGAACTGACCATTGCTCTGCACAAAGTATTTAATGCTCCGGATGATAAAATAGTATGGGATGTTGGCCATCAGGCTTACGCACATAAAATATTTACTGGAAGAAGAGATGTTTTTCATACAAACAGACAGTTTAAGGGGATAAGCGGATTTATAAAACCTTCTGAATCAGAATTTGATTCTTTCGGTGTTGGACATGCATCAACATCAATTTCTGCAGGTTACGGTTTCGTAGAAGCATCTTTTTTAAAGGGAAATAAGAACCACGTGATCTCGGTTATAGGAGATGGTTCAATTACCGGCGGGATGGCATTTGAAGGTTTAAATAATGCAGGTGCATCCCAGAAGAAATTTCTTGTTATTTTGAATGATAACGAGATGTCGATATCAAAAAACGTTGGTGCTCTTTCAAAATATTTAGCATCATTACTTTCTGATCCCACTTTCAATAAATTAAAAAATGAAATATGGAACTTTACAGGAAAGTATAAACTTGGAAGACCTATAAGAAAAGGCCTTTCAAGAATTGAAAAAAGTGTTAAAACTCTTTTAACTCCCGGAGTATTGTTTGAAAAATTAGGTTTCAATTACATCGGTCCGATCAACGGACATGATCTTAATGCGTTAATAAAAGTGCTTGAAAATATCAAAAATGATGTGTTCGGACCTGTATTTCTTCATGTGATCACTGAAAAGGGAAAAGGTTTTAAACCGGCTGAACAGGACGAAAAAGGAACTTACCACGGTGTGGCACCGGGAATATTGAATAATGGTAGTTCAGAAAATAAAGTTGCTAAATTAAAGTATCAGGATGTTTTTGGTAAGGTTCTATGCAGACTTGCAGAGCAAAATGAGAAAATCGTAGCAATTACAGCAGCTATGAAAGTAGGAACAGGTCTTTCAGAATTCGGTGATAAATATCCCGAAAGGTTGTTTGATGTCGGGATCGCTGAAGAACACGCTGTAACATTTGCCGCTGCCTTATCCATGGAGGGTTTTAAACCGGTAGTTGCAATTTATTCTACATTTCTCCAAAGATCTATAGATCAGATCATACATGACTGTGCGTTACAGAAATTAAACGTGGTCTTTGCTATGGACAGAGCAGGATTAGTCGGGGAAGACGGACCGACACATCATGGAGTTTTTGATATGTCATATCTAAGATATATTCCTGGACTGATCATGATGTCTCCGAGAAATGAAAGAGAAATGCTTGACATGCTTTACACATCAGTTGTAAGTGACGGAATTTTTGCTGTCAGATATCCGAGAGGAACAAGCGTGGGTGAAAGTATTGATGTGGAGCCGAGGATCATTGATATCGGTAAAGGTGAAAAGTTGAAAACCGGTTCGAATATTGCATTTCTTTCTATAGGAAACATAACAAATAGCGTTATGGAAGCATCAAAGATCCTGGAGAAAAACAATATTAGTTGTTCTGTGTACGATATGAAATTCATAAAACCTGTAGATGTTGATATGGTAAAAGAAGCTTATAAGGACCATGACTGTATTATTACAGTTGAAGAGAACACTGTGATAGGAGGATTCGGAAGTGCGATACTGGAAGTTCTAAATAGAGAGAATATTTTTGATGCAAAATTAAAAATGATCGGTATTGAGGATGAATTTGTTGAACACGGCAGTATGGAAGAATTATTTGAGCTTTTAAATTTAAATCCGGAAGGAATAGCCAAATCAGCAGAAACCTTTTTTATTAACAAATAGCTCTTGCATAATTTAACATTTTGTGTTATATTCGACTTGTAATATAGTTGAGGCTTTGAGAAAGTGGGAAATATCCCACTTTTTTGTTAAATAATTAAATTATTGTGAAGGGAAATGACGTTAATAGCAAAAATAAAAGAAGCAATTGAACCGATCATCATTAAATATGGACAGGAACTGGTTGAATTATCTTTTGATGAAAAGTCCAGAGACAAGAAACTGAATGTTGTAGTAGGTTCTTTAAAGGGACCGGGTATTACCGAGCTGACAGCTATTACAAAAGAATTTCATAAACTGAATGATGCTCAGCTTATCATTCCATTTGATTTTTCACTGGATGTCAGTTCTCCCGGTTTGGATAGACCTCTGGCAACTTCGTCAGACTTTAAAAGGAATATTGGCAGAGATATTACGGTCAGTTATGAAGATGAAAATGGATCTGTGGTTAAAGAAACAGGCATTGTGAAAGAAGTCCTAGAGAACCATATTATGATAGAGACAGGCAGTGATAAAGAGAAAAAAATAGATCTTGATAAAATAATTAAATCAAAATTAATAATAAAAATCGGAAAACGAAAATAGGGGGTCAGTTTCCATGGACGCAAGTGAAGTTGTATTAGCCGTGAAAGGCATACTCAGAGAGAAAAAAATAGATAAATCTAAATTAAGCGAAATTGTAAAATCTATATTTTTAAGCATATTGAAGAAAAAATTCAATATTGATGAGGAAACATCAGCGGAAGAATATTTTAGTGTAACTTTCAATATTGATTCTGGAGATGTGGAAATAATACACGAAAGAGTGGTTGTTGCCGATGAAGATTTTAATGACCCTGTAAGTCAGCTGAAACTTTCAGATGCGCTGAAAATCGATGAAGATGCTGAAATAGGAGATGATGTTCCTGAGATCATAAACTTCGATACTTTTGGAAGAAGACATATCATAGCTGCTAAACAGATCCTGGCTCAAAAGATCAAAAAGGTTGAGAAGGCAAATATTTTTGAAGCCTTCGAACAAAGGATCGGAGAAGTTATAATGGGTTCAGTTCATCAGATAACACCAAGAGAAATTAAAATAAACTATGATGATGTTGAAGTAATTATGCCGAAATCAGAATCTATCTTTAACGAAAGATATAGAAGAGGAGAGCTGGTTAAGGCGGTAATTAAAGATGTATTTTTTAAGAATCAGGATGTGAAGATAATTGTCACAAGATCTGATAAAGAATTTATTAAGAAACTGTTTGAATTGGAAGTTCCGGAGATAAGCGATGGTATAATTCAGATCGTTAAGATAGCAAGACAGCCCGGCATCAGATCAAAGGTTATATTGGAAACTTTGGATAATAGAGTCGATCCGGTTGGTGCTTGTGTAGGTCAGCGTGGTGCCAGAATAACCGCTATTGTCTCTGAATTGAACAAGGAAAAGATCGATATTATTCAACAGATTGACGAACCCCGTATGTTCATAACAAGGTTGTTAGGTATAAAAACTGAATATTCTATTGATATAAACGAAGAAGAAAAAACAGCTGATATTATAATTCCTGATGCAATTGAAAAAGACGTTATGGGTATAAGGAACACTAATGTTGAATTGAGTGAAGAAATATCAGGTTACAAATTGAATATATCTACAGAAAGTAAATTTAATGAAGCAAATGAATTGAAGATCCAGGAAGTATCAGAGTTAAATCAGGAACTTAGAACAAGTTTGATCCAGCACGATATATTGACAGCAGATAATTTCTACGAAAAAGATAAATCTGAAGTAATGGAAATTGAAGGGATCGATGAGGAAATATATAATTTCATAAAATCAACATTGGATAGCTACTATAGTGATTAATAGCAAAGAAGTGACCTTGAAAAAAATATCTTCCCTGCTGCATTTTGCTATAAGAAGTAAAAATGCAGTTATAGGTTACAATTCTTTGTTAGCTTCCAGTGCAAAAAAAATGGGTTTAATAATAATTGATGAAGGAACAAGTGAGAACTCAATAAAAAAAATAATTAAAACTTTTCCTGATACTAAAATAAATATCATGGCTGAACCGGGTAATCTTATCAGTAAAAGCAGTGTGAAAATCATAGGTGTAAAAACATCTGAGTTTGATAAAGAGATAAAAAAACATTTAAAATCTTTGGAGATATAGATTAGATGAAAGAAGGCAAAAAAAGACAGGTAATAAAAATAGCTAAAGAATTAAATCTTACTTCCAATAAGATACTTGATTTTTTAAGTAAAGAATTAGGCTTGGATATCAGTAAAGGTATTTTGACTAAGATCAAGGAAGACGAATACGTTTCTGTTCTAAAAAAATTCAGTATAACCAAGTACAATGAATACAATAGAAAATCTGCTGACGATGATGATCCTAAAATAAATATTGTTCAATCAGGAGAAACTGATGTTGTTTCTAGGATTTCAGAATTAGATGATATTTTATCAATGAGTGATGAGGATATTGAGTCTAGTAGAAAAGCAAGAAAATCCAAGAGAAGGATCAAGAAAGAAGAGGTAGTTGAAGAAGAGGTTAAAAAAGAAGTAGTTGAAAAAGAACCCGTTCTGAAGAAAACTGAAGAAGAAGAAAAGAAAGATGATAATTCAAAAAGGAAGGTTAAAAGATCAGATCCTAAATCATTTTCTCAGTCAAAAGAGAAAATTGAAGAACCTAAACCTCAAAAGAGATCAGGTGAAAGTAAAGTAGTTAAAACCGATGAAAAAATTGAAATTGAAATTGACGATAAAAAATCCTCAAAGAAAGATAAAAAATCTTCTAAGCAAAAGTCTACTGTTCAGACTCAGGAGCAGAAAGAAAAAGAGCTGAAAGAGAGAAAAGAATCATTAAAGAGGAAAAAATACAAGAAAAACTTTGTTCAGGAGACTGAATTTGCAGCAACCAAGTTCAAAAGAAAAAAGAAAAAAGGAAAAGTTGATAAAGAGGAAGTAAAAGATTCGATCAAAGATACATTAAGCAAAATGAAATCTGAAAGTGGGAAGTCTTTTAAGAAAAAGAAGAAAAGAAAGACCCAAGAGAACGGAATGGAGATAGAGGTAGAAGTCAATGTATTGACAGTATCTGAATTTATTTCCACATCTGAACTGGCAAATAAGCTTGAAGTGGATGTTTCTGATATTATTTCAAAATGTTTCACTATGGGAATGATGGTAACTATAAATCAGAGACTTGATAAGGAAGTAATCGAGCTGATAGCTGCAGAGTATGAATTTGAAGTTGAATTTGAGAGTGAATACGAAGAAGAATTCCTGAATGATCAGGAAGTTATTACGGAGAATCTTACTGACAGACATCCTGTAGTAACGGTTATGGGTCATGTGGATCACGGTAAAACTTCTTTGATAGATTACTTACGTGAGACTAAAGTTGCTGCTGGGGAATCCGGTGGTATCACTCAGCATATTGGTGCATATGTAGTATCATATAAAGGTAAGAATATAACTTTCTTGGATACTCCGGGTCATGAAGCTTTTACAGCTATGAGGTCCAGGGGTGCAAAAATAACTGATATTGCGATCATTATAATAGCAGCTGACGATAAGGTCAACGCGCAGACCAATGAAGCTATAGACCATGCTTTACTTGCACAGGTCCCGATAGTTTTTGCAATAAATAAGATAGATAAACCTAATGCTGATCCTGAAAAGATAAAGACACAGTTGTCTCAAAGAAATATTTTAGTTGAAGACTGGGGCGGTAAGTATCAGTCAGTTGAGATATCTGCTAAAACAGGTGACGGTGTTGAAGACCTGCTTGCAGCAATTTTACTTGAAGCTGAGATGATCGAATTAAAAGCGGACTTTATCTCTTCAGCTAAAGGTACTGTTATTGAATCTAAGTTAGACAAGGGTTTAGGTCCGGTATCAACAATATTGGTTCAGAGAGGTGTATTAAAAGTTGGTGACATCTTTGTTTGTGGACAATACTCCGGTAAGGTACGGGCTATGCTCAATGAAAGAAAAGAAAAAGTGGAAGAAGCCGGTCCGGCACATCCAGTGGTTGTTCTCGGATTTTCAGGTACTCCTAATTCCGGTGATGCATTTATTGTTGTTGATTCAGAGCAGGAAGCAAGAAGTATTGCAAATAAACGTCAGCAGATCAATAGAGCTCATGCACAATACAAAGTAGAGGTGGTAACTCTTGACCAGATATCTAAGCAGATCAAGCTAGGTGATGTTAATTCCCTTAATGTTATATTGAAAGGTGATGTTGACGGATCACTTGAGGCTATAAGTGACTCTGTAATGAAATTATCCAATAATGAGGTAGCTATTAATATTCTTTCAAAAGGGGTCGGTGCTATCACTGAAGGTGATGTTCTTCTGGCGGAAGCTTCAAATGCTATTATCCTAGGATTTCATGTAAGACCGAATGTCAAGGCTAAGGAACTTGCATCAGTTAAGAAAATCGAGATCAGATTATACAGCATTATTTATAATCTGATAGAAGATATGAAAAATGCTCTAGAGGGAATGTTGAAACCTCTGATAACAGAAGAATTATTGGGAACAGCTGAAGTTCGTGAATTATTCAAAGTTCCGAAAATGGGTACGATCGCCGGCAGTTATGTAACGAATGGAAAAGTTATTAGAAATGCCCAGCTTAAATTGATCAGAGATAACGTTGAGATATATCAGGGCAAATTGTCTTCATTGAGAAGAATGAAAGACGATGCTAAAGAGGTTCTGGCTGGTTTTGAGTGCGGTATAGGTATTGAAAAATTCAGTGACTTCAAGATAGGTGATATTATCGAGGTATTTGAACTTAAAGAAACTCAAAGGAAACTTGATTAATGAGCAGTTCATCAAAAAGAGTAGGCAGAATTACTTCAGAACTTCAAAAGACAATTTCAAAGATAATTTTCAATGATCTGAATATTCCTGAGTTGAATTATGCCTCAATTTCAAAGGTTAAAATTAGTCCTGACCTTTCTGTGGCTACAGTATACTTTTCATCTTTGAAAAAAAGTAAAGAAGATATTGAGGAACTGGAGAAATTGTTCAGAAGGAATAATAAGACCATCAGGATGAATATCAGTAAATATATGAGCTTGAGAACAACACCTACCCTGAGATTTTTTTATGATGATACTTTAGATAGTGTTTTCAGGATCGAAGAACTGTTGAATACCATCAAGAATGATAAAGATAAAAATGAAAGCGACGAGTAGTCGCTTTTTTTAATAAGGATCTATTTATGAACAGGGATAAATTAATTAAGCAGATCGGTACTTTTATATCTGAGAATGATGATTTTTTAATAACTTCGCATTTTGCTCCTGATGGTGACAATATAGGTTCATGCATTGCATTCCATTTAATGTTGACCGATTTAGGAAAAAAATCATTGATAGTTAATGAGGATAAGATAATAGATAAGTACGATTTTCTGTTTAGAGATAAATCAGAGAGTTATATTCAGTACTCAGATATTACAGAAAAGACGGAATTTGAAAATGTCATCGTACTGGATACTGCTACATTTGACAGAATAGGGAAAGTGTCTGAATTATTCTCAAAGGATGTGACTGTTGTTAATATTGATCATCATTTTACTAATACGAATTTCGGTACGATAAACTTAGTTGACGGTTATGTTTCTTCAGCATCACAGCTGGTCCTTGAAATATTTAAGGGTTGTAATTACAATATCACAAAAGATATATCTGATGCTATTTTAACGGGCATTTTATCTGATACCGGCGGATTGAAGTTTCAAAATACAAATATTGAAGTGATCTCAGATGTTAAAGAGCTGATGAGCTTAGGTTCTGTTCTTCCTGATATTACCGAAAGGTTGTTTTCTTCTATAAGTTACGAAGAAAGTATGAAAGTAAATAAGATAGCTTCTGAGATCAAACTTTACGGGGAAGAGAGAATAGCTGTTGCATATAATGATCAGCAGAATAATCCTTTGATCGAAAATGAGCCTGTTTTGATGATACTTAATTCTATTGAAGAGGCTGAAGTTACATTATTTGTTCGAAGAGCTGATGAGAATAAGTTAAAGATCAGTTTAAGATCCAAGTCTGAATTTAATGTTTCTGATTTTGCAGCTAAGTGGGGTGGAGGTGGACATAAGAATGCTGCAGGGATGCGTTATAAAGGTACATTTGAAGATTTTAATGCAGATGTACTGGATAAGTTGAGAAAAGTGGTAATGGATAAGTTGTAGGGGTACAATATCTTGTGCCCGGAAAACACAAAAGTTTCAAAATATTGAATCTGTTCAATTGTGTTTTGTCATTATCGGACTTGATCCGATAATCCATAAAAGAAGTGAATCCCGGTATCGGAGCACGAGGATGACAAAAAAATAAATTAAAGAAAAGTAAATGAAAGAATATCCTGTTTTAAATATAGATTCAGATCTTAGTGATCTTTCTTCAAGGGAAGGGTTCATTATTCTGATAGATAAAGAAGATGAATGGTCAAGTTTTGATGTTGTTAAGAAATTAAGGTATTTTACTAAAGTTAAAAAAGTCGGTCATGCAGGGACTCTGGATCCTTTTGCTACGGGATTGCTTGTTATTCTCTTTGGAAAAGCTACCAAGACAGCTGATAATTATTCTTCTCAGAATAAAGTCTATCATTGTATCGTTAAACTTGGATCAAGCACTGACTCATTTGACAGAACAGGTTCTGTTACAAATACTTCAGAAAATATCCCGGATGTAAATACTGTTATTGATGCGATAAATTCTTTTATCGGTCATCAGGAACAGCTGCCTCCTATGTTCTCTGCTGTTAAAGTTAATGGTAAGAGGCTTTATAAGTCTGCAAGGGAAGGTATCGAAGTTGAAAGAAAGACAAGGCAGATAACGATAAATTCTATTGTGATCTATTCTGTTAATGGTGATACTGTTGAGATGGAAGTTGATTGTTCAAAAGGGACCTATATCAGGTCACTCGCGAATGATATTGGTGAGAAGCTCGGTTGTTTTGCACATCTGCAGGAATTGAGAAGGATCAGATCGGGTGATTTTAGAATTGAGGATGCTTTTACTGTGTCAGAGCTGCTTGACAGGATCAGGGATAACCGAGATATTTCAAATTATGACAACAGGTGACCACTATGTGCCAATAAAGATGTCGCCTCAAGTTGGAGGGACAAATGGAGTATTCACGATCAATAAAGATCGGAGTTTTAAAGAAAGT
>JAFGVM010000033.1 GCA_016937995.1 Candidatus Delongbacteria bacterium | reverse complement strand
TATTTTCTTCCCAGTATTCAAATATTTTTTTTGCATACTGAGCCATACTACTACCATGCAAACCAAATTCTTCAAATACAGTTACTACTATTTTGGGATCTTCGAAAGGTGCGTAAGCTGTAAACCAGGCATGGTCGGCACCATGGGGATTCTGAGCAGTTCCCGTTTTACCTGCAAATGCTATTTTTCCACTCCTTGACCAGTATGCTGTACCACCCTCAAGATTTACAACATTGAACATAGCTTTTCGGATCAGTTTTATGTATTTTGCATTGATAGTTACCGTATCGGTTTCTGAATTGTTATAATATTCAAAATTATCTTCTTCCCCGTATTTATATAATAAATGCGGTGTGTATTTAATACCTCCATTAGCCAAAATAGATGTGTAATTTGCGATCTGCAAAGGAGTTGTAAGTAATTCTCCCTGACCGATCATTAAATTTGCGTATCTGCCTATCAGATTCCCTTTGATCCTTTTTCTATAATACTCCTCATCAGGAAGAAGTCCTGCTCTCTCAGAATTTAGATCAATACCTGTTTTTTGACCAAACCCCAGATCAAAAAGATATTTTTTCCAGTCATCAAGATCTATACGATGTGCAATATCGTAGAAGTATGTATCACAAGAATGCATGATCGCTGAAACCAGATCTACATTTCCATGACCTTTACTGTTCCAGCATTTCATAAATCTTCTACCGATCTGCATACCTCCGGGGCAATATACTTGTGATCCGGGAGAAACTATATTATTTTCAAGAGCTGCCAAAGCGGAAGCCATTTTGATCACAGATCCGGGAGGATATAATCCAAGTATCGCCTTGTTATACAATGGTTTCAGAGGATCTTCAGACCATTTTTTCCATTCTTCAACAGATAATTTTTTACTGAATATCTCGAGCGGGAAATCAGGTTTGCTTACCATCGAAAGAATTTCTCCATTTGTACAATCCTCAACAATGATAGTACCTGATTTATCTTTGAACATTTCTTCTACAAAGTTTTGTAGATTGTAATCGATCGTTAAATATATGTCCCTGCCTTTTTCTGCCTGTAACCAGTTTTCTTTATCGTATTCAGATACTTTATTGTTCTTAACATCTCTAATGAATTTCTTATTCCCCTTTTTTCCGCGTAACAACTTGTCGTAAACAAATTCAATACCTTCTTTACCTCTAAGATCACCAATGGCAATAGTACTGTCCTCAGGAATAATTTCTCTTACTTCACCAAGATATCCGAGAATGTGAGGAGAAGTTATTTTCGGGAAATAACGGGTCCATTCCTTCTTTAGTTTTACTCCCATGAGCTCATCTTCACGTTCTGTTATGAAAGAGAATATCGAGAAATCGATATTTCTTTGAATTCTAAAAAATCTATCTTGTTTAACATCTTCGCTCTTTAGAGTATTAACAAGTGAATCTTTGTTTATTTTAAGGATATCAGTTATAAAATCGATCGAATAATCACTTTTTAGAAATCGTTCCGGTATTACATAAAGATTATATGTGTGCTGATTATCAATAAGAACAACACCATTTCTATCAAGTATCAGACCTCTTGAAGGTTCAATAATTTCTTCTCTAACTTTATTTGAAATTGAACGGACCCTTAGATCAGGTTCCAGATATTGCAGATAAAGAACACGGATAAAGATCATCAGGAATACTAAAATAGTAATTTTGTATAAGATCTTTATTCGTTCAATATCCATAGTTGTTCATTATTTAAGAGGTTTAAATATTTGTAATACCCAGACGACACATAATCCGTAAATTGCACTGGGTAAAGCTATCAAGAATATGTTTTTCAATAATGGCAGATTAGATAACGTGAGTAAATAAAATATCAATGAGGAAAAAGTGAATACCAGTGAGAACAACGTAAATTTATTACTGAGACCCAAATAACCTTTCTTCCTCTTGTAATATGAAACACCAAAACCTGCGACAGAATATATCAATGAAGATGCTCCAATAACATCTCCAATTATCAGATCTATTATCATCCCGGCCAAAAATCCCCTTATTAATGATCTGGTTGGATTTGGATCTTTAATGCTTTGGCGTATTAAAAATACAAGCAATATATCAGGTTTTATACTGAAAATACTGTATAAATGAGATAATTTTACCTGTATCACTATTATCAGTAATATGAGAAATGTATTTTGTATGTAACTTTTTATTTCCATTTATTCTTCTGGTTTGTGAATGATAAATACGTCTTTAACATCAAGAAAATCCGCAGAATATTCTATTATCACCCTTTTATTTATAGTAGCGGATGAATCTGATACTGAACTTACTTTACCGATCAAAAGTCCGGGATGATATAGTTTACTGAAATCTGATGTGAATATTTTTTCACCTATCTCAACAGTTTGTGACTTGGTGATCTCACTTATTTCAGCAGTTCTATGATCGATGGATTTCATAATTCCCGGGATCTTTCCGATTTCAGTTATTACAGGGATTTTGTTGTTAGGATCAGAGATCAGAGTTACTTTTGAAATATGTTTA
Source organism: Candidatus Delongbacteria bacterium (assembly GCA_016937995.1). Lineage (GTDB taxonomy): Bacteria > UBA4055 > UBA4055 > UBA4055 > UBA4055 > WTAK01. Next base: position 938 of record JAFGVM010000033.1, on the reverse strand, counting down.
CCTGCATTTGTAATTATACCTATAAATCCATTTTCTGATATAACCATTTCCCCGTCTGAAACATTTTTTTCACTCCCTGCATTTATCAGTATAGTATTCTGTAGGCTGGATGCAGGTTCACCCGTTACCTTTGCATAAACAAAACTAAGACTGTCCGGCAATTCAATAGAAAGCAAATTTCTTAATCTGATGTTTTCTGCAAAAGATTCTTCGTAATTCTGTTTATCCTGATTTAATTTTACAAGTTTTTCCTTCAGCTGGATGATTTCATTTTGCAGGGAAGCTTTTTCTCTCAATGAAAAAAAATCATAGTTAATTATACTGAATGCATCGAGACCGATCTTAGATAACGTATTGTTCAGAGATGAATCGTTGAAAATTATTAAGAATAAAGATATTATTACAGATATACCAAGGTAAATCCATTCTCTTATAGCTTTTATTCTTTGATGAGTGTTCATAAAAAATGTTTCGGATTATATGATTTCTGACTGTTTTCAAAACTTATTTCAAAATCCAGAACAGGAATAATTACTCTTAATTAAATTGAGATTAACAGGCAGATGTTGAAACTCTTGTAAATGACATTAATCGTTCAAAAGAACTTTATAGTATCTGTTCATGTCCTCAAGCACCTTACCGGTACCTCTTACCACACAGGTTAGCGGAGATTCAGCCATAACTACCGGCAGATCAGTTTCTTCCTGTAACTTCAGATCAAGACCCTTCAACAATGCTCCTCCCCCTGTAAGAACGATACCTCTATCCCTTATGTCAGATGAAAGCTCCCCGGGTGTTTTCTCCAAAGCACTCTTAACGGCCTGAATAATCGATTTAAGCACAGGTGCCAGTACTTTTCTGATCTCGTCTGAATTAACAACGATCTCTTTTGGAAGACCGGCAATAAGGTCTCTTCCTTTCGCAATATATGTAAGCTC
>JAFGVM010000032.1 GCA_016937995.1 Candidatus Delongbacteria bacterium | reverse complement strand
TTGTATGTAAATAAAATATTATCTTCAAATACTGCAGATACTGAATTGAAAAACAAGATCAATATATTAGTAAATGAATTGTACGGAGTTAAAAATGAATAAATTATTAATTGTTACATGTCTTTTGTTGAATACGATATTATTTTCACAGATACCTGCTGGTGACAGTTTAACCGTAAAAAAACTGAAAGTAATATTTGTAGAGGGAGATCACTATGAAAGAGGATTGGGATACGGTTATTATGCAGGAGAGCAGATCAAAGATGTAGCTATAAACTACTACCTTGCGAATATTTTTTATAACAATGGATCCCTATATAATTATTACCATAATATTTTCATGAATAATTTCTCTGTCGAAGATAAATATCTAACCGAAGCATCAGGCATAATCAACGGTATGAAAGAAGCAGGAATATCAATTTATTCGGATGTCATAGGCAGAGACCTAGATTCCACTGATATTCTTTTTGCCAATGCTTATGTGGATATGAGAATATTTTCTAAAAAAGAACATAACCTTAAATTTCCAATGTCAATGGGGTGTTCATCCCTGACCAGCTATGGAGATGCTACTTTGAATGATCCTGAACTTTTAGGTGAAACAGTGATAACTAGACATCTTGACTGGACTCCTGACCCAGTTCTGATCAGAAATCAGATCATGGTTGTTCACAAAGTAGATACTTTTGATGATGAACAGAATTTTGTTCTTTTCGGTTTTGCAGGAATGATGGGTGGTATGTCCATATTAAACGAGTCTGGTCTATGCGCTTTCCACAATGTCGGCAACTATGAATCTACGACTTCAGGTCCACCCTATCACCCTATGCATCTGACTATCAGGAACGGAGTTGAAGCTGTTGATTATAACGAGGATAATGAATGTAACCCTTTAGATGTTTTCTATGCAGTAAGTGTAAAGAACAGAAGCGATTCTTATATCATCGAAACTACCTCAACCGCTTCATCTAAAACAGGACCTATTGCTATTGAAGTTAATAATGAACTCGGTGCAGTTTACAGAGATATATCTGACAATGATCCTGATATAGGCACTAATATAATAACTACGAATCATCATAGAAAACTGTATGATCCGATCTACTGCTACAGATATGACAATTTGGTTGATTCAATGGCAAATTCTACAGAATTTACGATAAAAAGAAACAGAGAAGTTCTTTGTGCTGCATCCGGGCACAGTGGAACTATACATACTATTCAGTTCATACCTTCTCTGAGAAAATTCAATATATCAATAGCTACTGATACAACTCCGGGACATCTGACCGATCCTATTGAATTTAATCTGGATGAGCTTTTTGCAAGTTCAGGTATAAACCAAAATATTACGAATTCTACAGGTCTGATTTCTGCGTATCCTAACCCTTTCAATCCTGTAATCATTTTGGATATCCAGATATTGATAGCTGAAGAATACAGTTTGTCTGTGTATAACACAAAAGGATGTATAGTCAAAGAAATTTTTAAAGGTGATCTTAAAAAAGGGATCAGTAAATTCACGTTCGATGGAAGTAAATTTATGTCTGGGATATATTATGTTGTTTTGAACGGAGTTAATAGCAGTGATATAAAAAAGATCGTGTTAATAAAGTAATAATGAATGTGTCAATGAAGCATATTTATTTTTCAATTCTAACATTAATTTTTTTTTCATGTACTAACCCCATGTTTAAAAAAGAAAATAAACCTATGCATTACGGGAAAAATTCATTCATAAATCCTTATCTTGATCATAAGATCGAGAAAGGTATTACTGATGTGTTCAAAATGCATTTTGATGATGAAAGAATTGAGTGGGAAGGGAATTATGATAAAGTACCGTTCAATGTTGCAGATAGTTCAGTAATAAACATACCCGATAGTAATTTAAAAGTTACATGGATAGGCAATTCTTCTTTTCTTGTGCAAAAGAACGGTATAAACATTCTTACTGACCCTGTGTTTTCTCACAGAGCCTCACCGGTCTCATTTGCCGGACCGGAGAGAGTGCATCCTCCCGGTATCAACAAAGAACATCTTCCAGCTATAGATATTGTTTTGATCTCTCATGATCACTATGATCATTTGGATATTAATTTTGTGAAATGGATTAATAACAGAACAAAATGGATCGTACCACTTGGATTAAAAGCTTTTTTCCTTGATCTTGATATTTTTGATGAGAACATAATTGAACTAGACTGGTACGGAAATTATGAATCTGAAAACATTAATGTTACCGCAACTCCAACTCAGCACTTTTCCGGAAGAAAACCATGGGGAAGGAATAAAACTCTATGGTGCAGTTATGCCGTAATAATTGATGATATTATGTTCTGGTTTGGAGGGGATACCGGTTACAATGATGTTCAGTTCAGAGAAATAGGTGAAAAATTCAAGAGCTTTGATCTTGCTTTGATACCAATAGGAGCATATAAACCTAGATGGTTCATGAAAGATATGCATGTTAATCCTGAAGAGGCTGTTTTGATCCACAAAGAGATCAATTCAAAATTTTCAATTGCAGGTCACTGGGGAACATTTAAGCTTTCATCTGAAGGGATAGATGAGCCTGTTAGAGATCTGAAGTCAGCTAAGATCAGGCATGGATTGGTGGATGAAGAATTCATTCATATAGGTATAGGTGAAACAAAGACATTAAAATGATCCGTCTAAAACTTATACTTTTAAATATTTCATATGATGGATCGTGAAGCCTTCTCTTTTTTTATGCTTTTCAAATTGTGTCTCGATCCTGTTATTCACCTCAGTTCTGTAGTGTGCAGGATGATAGATATTTTTAAAAAGCTCAGTTCTGTTAAAAAGATCGATGACTTGAAAAGAGTAGTCTACATGATCTGAGGAAAATCTGAAAATACCATCATTTTTTAACAGTTTGTGTATAACAGCAATAAATTCGTCATTTACTGTTCTGTTCTTATGATGCTTTTTCTTTGGCCATGGATCAGGAAAGTTCATAATTATTTCATGAAAACTGTTTTCGGGGATCATAGAAAGCAGATAATCAGTTCCGAACCGTGCTATCTGAAGATTAGATATCTTTTCTTTGTTATTCAGCTTACTCAAAGCTGTCCTGATGCGGTCCATCTTCCTGTCGATACCAAAGTAATTAATCTCAGGATTCTGTAACGCAAGCTTTATTAGCGAATCCCCATTCCCGAAACCTATCTCAAATTTCAGTATTTTATTTTCATTATTAAATATTTCCTTAAAATTGAGAGGAAGAATTTCTGTTGTGACTTTCAGTATATTTTCATTGAACTCATAATATTTCTCACTGTCTGAGTTGATTTTCTTTAAATAATCTTCCAAAGACAACCACATAACCGATCCTTTAATTTTTTTGTCCAAAGATACTGTATCAAACCCGGAATTTCAATAAATAAAAAAAGGCTGTTAAAATAAACAGCCTTTTTATCAAACTTAAAAATATGGATTTTTATACGAATTATTTAATCAGAAGCATTTTTTTGCTTAATTTCTGATCTTCAACTTGCAGAATGTAAAAATAAACTCCGCTGTTCAGGTCATTTGCATTGAATTTAGTCATGTGAATCCCCTTATCCAATTTTTCATTCACCAATTCCTTAACCAGCTGACCAGAAGAATTAAAGACAGAAAGATGTACTTCACTTTCATTATCAATGTAGAAATTAATTTCTGTGACCGGATTAAATGGATTAGGATAATTTTGATACAATTTACATTCATTCGGCATATTATCAGAATACGTTTCTATACCTGATGTCGCTCCGCTTACAAGAATATTATCGACCCAGCCGCAATCACTTCCTATAGAAGCACTCACATCTTTGTCATATTGCCAGTGAAGATCATGAGTTCCTTCAGGAATAACATATGACACTTTAGTCCAACCCAAAGTTCCACTCCAGTAATCCTGCATAACTCCATCGATGTAGAATCTTAAAAAATCATAACCCGGTTCAGAAGATATCATCTTGTAAAAGCTGATGCTTCCACCTTCAGGGAAATCAAATGTTAATGACATTCTTGAATACTGATTATCAGAAATATCACCTGATCTTGAAGAATAAGCACCATCATAGAATACCGAGCTATCTATAACCCAGGATGCATTCCCTATCTGAGTCCATTCATTAGCTGTAAAATCGCCTGTTTCAAAATCTTCTGTCATTCCTAATACTACCTGGAACGGGTCTTCTTTCAGATAACCGTTTGAACTTGTGATCTTCAAAGTAAAATATGCGGTTGTAGTATTTGGGATCTCAGAATCGAAATCACATGTGAATTCCACATTGGTATTTCCGCCTGACAGAATTTGAGTAACATTGACAGGATCAGTGATAGACACTATCATTCCGTTTGTTTCTATCAACTCAACAGTCATATCATCAATATCAGCACTTCCTGTGTTTGCAACATTAAATGTAATTATAGCAGTGTCTCCGGGGTCTATCACACCAGCCGGAAGAGTTCTTCCAATGACCAATTTTGGTGCAGAAGCAAGAAAACTTATAGATCCTGGATATGTGCTTTTTGTATAGTCATCCGTTATACTTAAATCTATTGTAACCTCCTCCTGATCAGAAATATTCGGATCTATTTCAAAAGAAATACAATCCTGAATATTTAGCGTTCCGTCAGGTGCCAAATTACTATAGTTCTCAGTATCATCTAATAAAGTAATGTTAGTATTCTCGGTACTGGCTGTTACTACTATGTTATCAGAGTTGAGGATACCTACATTTTTCAACTCAATATCTGCTGTTCCTGTTGTTCCGAAAACATTTCCATTTATCACATAATCATTAACGGTCACATAAGGACCTGTTAATGCTGCTATCGTAATATCTTCGAAATATGGTTTTTTAAATTGTGATGTGACCACTAAATGAGCATTACCTGAAACAAAAGGTTCAATATTCAATGTAATACTTCCTGTTTCGCCGACAATACCTGCTCCATGAAGTATTCCTGAATCATCTGACATTGCTACATAAGAGCCTTTTAAAGCTGTAATTTGATAGGTTGTTGCCCCCGGATCAACTGTCGGTAAATGCCCCACAGTATTATCACCCGGAACACCATAGTATACCATCAGAGAAGGATCTCCGAACAAATGATAAGATGACCAATAAGAACTAACATAAGATCCACCCAGTGTCTCGACGGCCATTAAACCAGCAAATTTCACAGCTCCCTGGGTAGGATAATCCATCATCATTACACCGTCATACATTCCGGGTTTATCCTGTGATAAAGCCGGTGTAATATCGCCGACTGCAGCCTCTCCAACTCCCATTGCAAGATCCTCGTCCCAGTATGTTGACATTGAAGCACCTATAAATCCGATTCCACCCTTGTCTGGAGCATTCAGCCATGATTCTCCAAAACATTCTAGATCTCCAAAAGAACCCGTCAGACAGCAATTACCTACAACTAAAGGATACTCACCTGTATTTGTAAGACTGTTGACATTAGCAATTGAAAAACTTGGATCAGCAAATCCACCATTGTATCCGTGAGCAGTATAGTTATAAAATGCTAAACCATTCGACACATGAGTTATAATCTCAGTGTTCACACCGGCAGCATCAGAAGCCGGATAAAGATATGATATTCCAGTAATATTTGATTTTGATCCATCCAGCGGTATTCTGTAGTTAGTATTGAAATAATATGTCATACCGTATCTGATCTGTGGATTGCCATAGCTGGCAGCATATCCTGCATCCACACCGGCAACACCCATTACATTACTAAGATAACTAAGGTCTGCTCCTGAAGTAAATTGTGTCTTTTCGTACCAGATAGTTTTATCCACCTGAGCATCGAGATCACCCAGTGTTTGTACTGAAAAACGTCCAATGTACATTGAAGGTATTCTATTGCTTGTTCCGGTAGGACCGATTACTGAGTACATCAGGTCGGAAACACTAACAGCTCCTGTGGCACCTAATGCCGGTGACATTTCAGTAGCTACTTTGTAGCTTCCATCCTCATCTCCTACGATAAGTATAAAAGTTGGTTTTGGATCCAGATTGTTATATTGATCCTCTATCCATGTGTCAATATTTGAGGTAGTCGCAGTTGAACTTACGTAGTTGGCTACAACATTATATCCTTTCTCTTTTTTCCAGTCTATAAATTCCTGTAATTTTGAATTTCCAAATAGTTGATCACTTGCAACCAGTAAATAAGTAACCGGATAAACTGAAAGATCTGCTTTAGGAGAGATCGGAACATAGTTTATCAAACTTCTGTACTGTTTTTCAAAGAACGGGGAATACTCTTCAGCTCTTTTCTCGCTGGTAGAATGGCTGTTGTAATTAACTTCAACTACAATGTCAGATAAAATTTTAACTTGATCTGTTACAGGATTGTATGAAAAAGGTGCAATTTCCAGATTCGCGACACCAACACCTCTCATTACTCCACTCTTACTCACTTTAGCTATAACATTCTCTGTAAAATCATTTGTTTTGTAAAATTCATTATCAATTACGAATTTCCTATCAGACTCTAAAGATGACTTAGAATATTTCGGTTGGGAAGGTATTATCCTGTATTCAATTCCTAGTTCTTCCAGACTGTAAATCTTCTCATTAAAACTTAATACTGTAACTTCCGGTTCAGAGTCATAAGGGATTTCGATCAGATTTCTAAAAACAGGAAGTGAAGCCCTGCCAACTTCTCCGGTGAAATATCCTTTGCCCAGATCTAATTTCGAAAAATTACCTGATCCGGTATCAATATAACTAACATCAATACTTGAAACATCAAATATTAACTTAAGCTTCGAATCATCATCAGAAACAATTTTATAATCATGATTAGCTTCCGGTTTTATCGAAACATTTTTTGAATATACAAACATGAATAAGGCTAAAATGGTCATGAATGCAATTGTTTTCTTCATAATCTCTCCCCTGAGAATGAGTTTGTTCTTTTTACGGTTTTTAATATAACAACTATTTTTGAGTTAGACAATGTTAAAACTCATATTAATTATTGCACCAGAACGACCGCTAATTTTTGTGTTGTTTTATCTGTAGCTAATCATTAACTTATAGTGTTTTGAAGAATAAATATCACAGGTAATGGCAATGGCTGAAAGACTGGTATCGATTTTTATTCCTGCATATAATGAGCAGGGAAATATTAAAGAACTTGTGGAAAAGATCGATAACGTGATCAAGGTTAACACATTAAACAAGTTCGAATTGATCATTGTTAATGATGGTTCAACTGACGGAACTCTCGATGAACTTGTCAAAGCTTCGAAGAAATACGGATATTTAAAGATTATCTCTCATAAAAAAAATCTCGGATTAACAGAAACAATGAGAAGCGGTTTCGCTGAATGTAAAGGTGAATATATCCTTTTTTTGCCTGCTGATCTCGAAAGTGATCCTGAAGAAGATATTCCTAAACTGATAGAAAAATTGAATGACGGTCTTGACCTTGTTGCAGGATGGAGGCAAGGAAGAGATGATGGTAAGTTGTTGGCTTCAAAGATATATAATGTAGTTTCAAAATCACTTTTCGATGTTAATATCCATGACATGAACTGGATAAAAGGATTCAGAAGAGAAGTTCTTGAAGATATAGAATTAAGATCCGACTGGCATCGTTTTATTGTAATGATGGCAGCTGATAAAGGTTATAAGATAGGGGAAGTTAAAACAAACTGGTACCCGAGAAGATCCGGAAAGTCAAAATTCGGGTTTATGAGGTTCCCTAAATCTATTATTGATGTTCTTGTTGTCAAATTCAACATGCTTTTCGGTACCAAACCTATGCAGTTTTTTTCTTTGATTGGATCACTCGCTATGATAACAGGTTTTGCCGGCCTGGTTTTTTTGGCAATTTATTATTTTGCAACAGAAACTCAGATAAGACCTCTGTTCACTTTATTTACTACTCTGATCATTGCCGGATTGCAGTTATTCGTAACTGGTTTCCTTGCTGAGTTAGTTGTTTCAATGAAGTCCGAGATAGAAAATTTAAAAAAGAACCTAAAAGATCTTAAAAATAAAGATCAAAAGTAACTTTATTACTATAATTTTCCCGATGATTAAAAAACTTCTTATCTACACACATTGCTTTCCATCAGATGAAAATGATCTGATCGGAAATTTTTTATATGATTTCGTCAAACATTTGAGTTACTCTGACTATAAGATCACAATATTCACTCCTAAAATGGAAGTCAATTATGACCTGTCTTATCAAAAAAAATTCATTTATGATATATTTCATTATGAATGGAATGGCGGTAAAAAAAGGTTAGCTGAATTTAAACTCTCTAAATTCAGTGATATTAGATCACTCTTCTCTCTTTTCAGGAACGGTAAAATTTTATTGGACAAACATCTTAAGACTGAAAAGTATGATTTCATTTTTGCACCATGGGTAGTTCCGAGCGGATACATAGTGAGCAGAATAGCAAAAAAGCATAACATTCCATTTGGAGTATGGGCTCTGGGATCTGATATTAACGTTTATGGAAATAAACTTTTTATCTCAAAGTTGATTAAAAAAGTGCTAAAACAAGCTGATATTGTTTTTACAAATAATTTTCAAATGAAAAGAGTTATTAAGGATAAGTATGCAGTTGATCCGGCAATTCTTTTTACGAACAGAAAATTACCGAACCCGGTTTCAAATTATACAGTTACCAGTACTTTTAAAATTTTATTCATTGGAAGACTTGAACAGGTAAAAGGGCCTGATATCTTACTGGAAGCTCTACTTCTTTCAGGGATCAAAGATTTTACTTTATATTTCATCGGTGACGGATCGATGAAAGAAGAACTTGAACTATTTGTAAATTCTAACAATTTGACAACAAAAGTGAAATTTCTTGGGCAGAAGGGTCAGGATGTGATATCAGAGGAATTAAAGAAAGCTGATTATCTAGTAATAAGTTCACGAAGTGAAGGAATGCCTGTAGTATTCTGGGAGGCAATGCAAATGAACACTCCTGTTCTTTCTACCAATTGTGGTGATATCGAACACTATTGTAAGGAATATAATGTGGGAAGGACTTCCGATATTTCAGCAAAATCACTTGCCGATCTTTTAAGTTTTGCCTCAAATTTTAAACCGTTAAGAGAAACCTTATCATCAAATACAAAAATACTTGCTTCACTTATTGATATTTCTTCTTCTGCAAATAAGTTTGATGAACTGGTTACTAATTTCCTAGACTCACATCACAAAAGTTAAATCATTCTAAGAATAGGAATTTCACAAACGGAATCATTATATCTTTGATTTTATGACTTTGAACACCCGGTTTTTTATATATTCAATGTTGACTTTAACCGCTTTGTTAAATATATTGTTTTCGTTGGAAGTGAGCTCCGTATCGAAACCAAAAATAACTAAATATTCATAACATCACATGATAAATTTAAGTAAAGACCGATTATACTACTCCATAAGTGAAGTTGCTGAGATATTGGACATTAATCAATCGACTATAAGATATTGGGAAAAACAGTTCTCTGAGCTAAAACCAAAGAAAAAGAACAAAACCGCAAAAAGAAAATTCAGTAACACTGACATACAGACATTATATCAAATAAAAAAACTTCTGAAAGATGATGAATTATCAATAAATTCTGCTAGAGAAGTACTCGTAGAATGGAAACCGGAACTATCAGTTGAAGAGCTTTCAAAAGCAATTAAGTTTTCAATTTCAAAAAAAATGAATTTACCGGTTGAAGATATTTTATCATCCATCGATAAAATCAGAACTATTTTAAAATCTATCCAATAAAAATACCTATGCTTAACAAAAAGAACCAGGAAAAGATCGTAGCTGTACTCGAGCATAAAAACTATAAAACTTTTAATGATTATTTCATTGCTTATCCTACCGATACTAGTACAGTATCATCTCTGGTCAAACTGGCCAATAAATTTCTTTTTAATATACAGATTGTAGGCAGTGGAAGTACTGACCTGAGTTCCTCAAAGTCAGATAATGTTTTGTACCTATCCACAATAAAACTGAACAACATAATTGAAATAGACATTGATAATTTTTTTATTAACGTTCAATCCGGTTTGATATGGAGTAAACTGTTCAATGATCTGAACGAAAGGTCTATGTATTTTCCTTTGCTTCATGATAAAAACTGCGGGAGAACTATTGGTGGTATACTTTCCACTTTAAATTCATTTTCCTCTGCTGCAACTTATTTTAAAGGAATTGAATTTGTTTCTCCCACTGGTGATATAATTAAATACGGTTGTAAAACTCTTAAAAATGTTTCCGGTTATGATCTTTCTCAATTTATGATCGGAAGCTTCGGAAAATTTGGTGTGATCACGTCTGTGCTTATGAAGCTTAACTCAAGTGAAAAATATTTTTTTACTCCTGATAAGATCACAAAGACTGACTACAGTATTTTTACTGAGAACGAATATGCTCTTGTAAGCAGAATAAAAAAAGAAATTGACCCGAATGATGTATTGATTTAAATTTGTAGTTACAATTGAAATATGTGAATTAAAATAGAGGTGAACTTGATGGGTAAAACAATGATCGAAAAGATTTTCATGAATAATTCTGAAAGTCACGATGTAAAACCAAATGATATTATTTGGATAAATATAACTAACAGAGCAGCAAGGGATTTTGGAGGGGCAAATGTTGTTAAGAACCTGAATGAGAACTACGAAGGTGATTATATAAGCAATGCACCGGGAAATACGATGTTCACATTCGATGTAAACCCTACTGGTTCAGATCCGAAATACGCCCAAAATCAACAAATTTGCAGGAACTTCGCAAAACATAACAACGTCGATCTTTATGATATCACAGAAGGAATTGGATCGCATCTGATGATATACCGTAAGTTTGCTTATCCGGGTTCGATTTCCATAAACACTGATTCGCATTTTAATATCCTCGGAGCGATCGGAGCATTCGGTCAGGGAACCGGGGATATTGATACTGCTTTTTCTTTTAAAACCGGTAAGAACTGGTGGAAAGTGCCTGAATCAAGTAAAGTTACTGTAACCGGGAAATTACCTGAAGGTACATATGCCAAAGATCTGACACTTTTCCTTGTAAGAGAACTGAAGAAAAGAAATGTTCTGCAGAAATCAATAGAATTCTACGGCGAAACAATTGAAAATTTAACTCTGGCGGAAAGAATAACATTATCATCTATGGTCACAGAAATGGGTGGAATTATCGGTTTGATCCCGCCTACTAACGAAGTTCTTGATTTTTATAAAGACGTTGATTACACACCTGTCTATGCTGACCCCGACGCAGGATATTCTCAGGAATTTAATTTTGATGTCAGTGATCTTAAACCTCAGATATCTAAACCGGGTGCACCTCACGATGTTGTAGATGTTGAAAGTTTAAAAGGATTGAAGGTCGATTCTTGTTTCATTGGTTCATGTACTAACGGAACTTATGAGGATCTAAAAATAGTTGCTGATATCTTGAAAGACAAAAAAGTTGCTAAAGGTATAATTTTAAAAATTGTTCCGGCTACCAGAGATGATTATGAAAAATGTTTAAAAAACGGTTTGCTGGAAATTTTCTTTAATGCAGGAGCTCTTGTATCCAACCCGGGATGTGCCGGTTGTGCATCAGGGCAGGTAGGAATGAACGGAGAGGGTGAAATTACAATATCGACAGGCAACAGAAATTTCCCTGGAAAACAGGGAAAAGGCAAAGTTTATTTAGCTTCTCCGGTAACAAGTGCATTAGCTGCAATCAAAGGAGAGTTGTAAACTTATTTAAATGTTTTTTTGTTGACTTAGGGCTGTTGGTTAGTTAAATTAATATTTACGCCAAAGTCATGAATATGATTAATGCACTATCTATTTCGTTAGTGCTTTCTTAAATTATAGAATGACTCAACATAAAAGAAAAAGAGTGTAAACCTAAATAAATTGAGGAGAACAAAATGAAAAAACTCATGACATTGATTCTTGTCATTCTGTCAGTTAGCTTAATGGCTGATATGAAAAAGATCAATGATGTGCAGGATCGACCTGCAACAAAGGATTGGTACGGTTATTACGGTACCTCATACTATGTTTATGATGATCCAGGAGAGAGAGCAGTTTACATTGATGCTGACGATTTCGGATTGGAATATCCAATCGAATTCAGCCGTATTCAATGGTATCTATACGATGCAGCAGGTGCCACTTATCACTATAACATTTACGACAAGGACGGTTCAACATTGCTAGCAAGTACAGCAGATTCACTATCTATACAGGGATGGCATGTTACAGTTCTCGACGCACCTCTGGTATTAGCAGATGACTTTTGGGTAGCTTTAGTACCTCAAGCTGATGGAGCTCCCGGTTCAATTTTTGATGCAGGAGATGGAGTTGGCGGACATAGCTACCTGGGAACTGCAGGGGCTTGGTCTTATCTTTATGGTGGAGCTTATAACCATTCAGTAGTATTCGACCTTGCACCTCATACAGGTACTGACCTTTATCCACCAACTGCAAGAGGTATCCTTGGAAATGAAACTTTCATGGACAAAGATGCAACTGTTTCAATCAGAGTAATGGATCAAAGTGCGATCGCAAGCGTAACAGGTGATTATTCTTTTGACAACTGGGGAACTTCAGCTTCCTTCACACTAAATGCTACAAAAAGTACTTACGTTTATTCTGGAACCATACCTGGACAACCTGACGGAACTGTAGGTGCTGTAAGATTTAACATGGAAGATGCTTTAGGGCACACTTCAACATCTGACGATTTTGAAATCAGCTGGGATAAGGATAACCCTGTCTTATTCGAAGGATTTGAAAATGTGGTTTTCCCTGCAAATGGCTGGACATTAAATACAACCGGTGCCGGATTTATCGAAGGTGTCGTAACTAACGGGGATGCAGTTCATACAGGATCAAAATCAGCAACTCACCTTGATGACTCAGGTCCTCAGGATGACTGGTTGATAAGTCCTCTTGTGTCTCTACCTGCTGCTAATCCATCTACGCTGACTTTCTGGCAGTACGGTAACTGGTTGAACTATGTTGTATCAGGTTATCATGAGGTGGCGGTTTCAACTGATTTGGCTACATGGGATGTAATTTATACAGGTCATCCTGATGGCGGACCTACCGGTGTAGGAAGAGTTTGGGAGTATATGACTTTATCTCTTATGGCTTACATGGGCCAGGATGTTTATATCGGTTTCCGTTTCGTTGGAGATTACGAAGACATCTGGACCATTGATGACATAGCTATTCTTTATGACTACGAAGCCCCAGTTTTAGAAGATATAATGGGTAATACTGTATTGTTTGACTCGGATTCTTTAGTTGGTGCATATCTTAATAATGATATGGTACTAAATCTTGATGTATTTGACCTTTCAGGAGTTGCAACAGTTGTTGGCCATTATTCATTTGATGGTGGAACTACTGTAGTTGACCTTAATTTTGCTCAGGCTAAAGGTACAGAAGAATGGACTGGAACTATTCCTGCTATGGCTGCAGAAGCAACAGGAACAATAAATTTTGACCTTACTGATATTGGTGGTTTATCTATAACAACACCTGATTATAATATTGATTTTGTTAAAGATACTACAGATCCAATATTTGGTTATGTCACCGGAACTGAAGCTTTCGTAGGAAGTCCTATGAATTTGACTGTAGCTTTTACAGATGAATCTGCTATTACATCCGTTGGTGGTTATTTTAGCAAGGATAATTACATATTTGATAATTATTCGTTTGAACTGACACCTTCTAAAGTTCATCAGTACACTTACGAAGGAACAATTCCTGCAGAATCTGCAGAAGTTTTAGATGGACAAGTCTATTTCACTATAATTGATGCAGAAAATAATATATTAACGACTGCCAAATATACTGTTCAGTGGAAAGATGGCCAGGTTGAATTTTTCGAAGATTTTGAATCTGGAGATACAAACTGGAATCTTGGCGGAAACTGGGCTGTGGTAGAAGAAGGCGAGTATACTTCAGCTACACATGCATTGACTGAAAGCCCTGGAGGAGATTATGTAGCTGATGAAATTTCGTCTGTAAGTTTAGCTGCCGATAGAGACTGGTCTTCTTATTTCGGTGCTAAAATGTCTTTCTGGTGTAAATATGACATTGAGCACGGTTTTGACTATATGTACTTTGATGTAACTACAGACGGCGGCACTACATGGACTAACCTTAGATCTTGGGACGATGAAGGCATAGATTGGCACGAAGAAAAAATTTCTCTTGATGCTTTCGTAGGTGGTACATTCAATTTTAGATTCCGTTTTGAAGCTGATGGTGGTTATGAGGCAAATGGTATGTACATTGATGACATATCACTCATTACTTATAACATAGATCACGCTGCACCTCTGACTGTTTATTCACCTTACAAACCTGATTTTTATCAAGGTTCGTTATATGCTTACACAAACAACGTTGATGTACTTGATAATTCCGGAGTAAATGCAGTTGGAGTTGTTTATTCGGTTGACGGAGTTCCACAAACAGATATTGCAGCTACTTTTGTATCTGGTAATCAGTGGGAGTTCACTATTCCTGCACAAGCCCCAGGTGCTGTTATCGACTATTCATTCTGGGCTCAGGATGCTTCCACTAACTTAAATGAAGAACTTTCAACGGATGTTTATACTATTATAGCAGGTGATCACCAAGTATATGATACTCCTGTCGTTACATACCGTAACTCAGTTGAAGATGGTGATGCTTTCGCTGTAAAAGTTACTGTTCCTGGAACAGATGCTTCGAACACATACAGTGCTGACCTTGTTTACCTACTGTTAAGAAATTATGCAGACACAAGTCTTTCTTCAGATGACATGACTGTACGTGTATGGCAGGATGACGCTGGTCTCCCAGGTATTGAAGTATTAACTCCTTTCACACATACACCTGAAGCAAATGCATTAAAGCAAAGTGCAATGTCAATGCTTGATATCAGGTCTGAAGCTCTGACAGTATACGGGGATTTCTGGATTGGGTTCTCTGCACCTGCAAGTGGTATTGTACATTCTACTGAGGAAGTTGCGGCTGATGAAGGAACTACAGCTTATCAGAGATCTTATGTTGGATCTGACAACGGTGACGGAACATGGAATTGGACTTTGAAAGACGGTTACAATTTACACTTTAGAGCTGTTCTAGGTGAAGCAACAGGTATTGAAGAAGGTAATATGCCTTTAACTACTTCTTTAGAGCAGAACTATCCAAACCCTTTCAACCCGACAACTACTATCAATTTCACAATTGCAAATGAAGCTAAGACTTCTCTTGTAGTTTATGATGTAATGGGTAGAGCTGTTGCTAAACTGGTTGACGGAAACCTTTCCAAAGGTTCTCACAAAGTATCTTTCGATGCTTCTAATCTGGTAAGTGGTGTATACTACTATAATCTTAAATCAGGTAACGTGAACCAAACTAAGAAAATGATGCTTATCAAATAATTTCACAACATTTTCTTAAACTTAAAGCCCGGCATACTTGTCGGGCTTTTTTTATTTTTAAAAATAACTTTACATAAAAGGAATATTTTGTTATTTTATCTATCCTGTTACAAATAGACTTGTGAGCAATAACATATTTTATTTACAATAATTTGCTTATAATGTACAAATTGTGGCTGTTGAGGAATTGAACTAATTTTAATTTAACGGAGGAAATCGAATGAAAAAATTGATGACATTGATACTTGTACTTCTTGCAACAGGTATCTTTGCAGCGGAATGGTATTCAAAAGAAAATATTACTAGACCGCAAACTGCAAGTAAGGATACTGTCTGGTACACTTATCCTAATACTAGTTCAGGATGGCTTTTACCTGAACCAATGGAAAGAGCTACGTTATACAATGTAGATGATTTTGATCTTGAATATCCGGTGTACCTGCATGGTGTCGATGCCAGTTTTGCAGATGCAGGATTTGGTTACACTTACAAAATATATGCTAAAGATGGAGTAACCGTACTTTGGGATTCAGGGGAGCTAATGTCTTATGATGATCAGGTTAATGAAGCATTTCCTCCTGCTCCAATTCTTTTAGCTGATGATTTCTGGTTGTCAGTAACACCTACAATGGGAAGCTATCCAAGGCAATTCGCACCTGACACAGGTGCAGTACCCTCTCACAGTTATTTAAGTAACGGAGCTGGAGGCTGGATTTTACAACAGGATGATATTGATGGTGCAATGGCATATTTAGAAAATTTTTACTATGTACAACTGGAACCTTATGTAGGCACAGACATGTTCCCTCCACTTGCTAGAACTTTGACAGGAACTGAAGTATTCCAGGATGCACAAATGGATCTTTCATTAACTGTTCAGGATCAGAACGCTGTAACTTCTCCTATGGCTGCGCAATATTCTCTAGATGGTGGTACAACATGGGTTGATTTCAATATGAATGTTTCAAAGACAAATTATGTCTTTACAGGTACTATTCCTGCTCAGTCAGACGGTACTGTGGGAATTGTTAAATTTTTTATGGAGGATGATCAAGCAAACTCTGCATGGTCAGAAAATTTTGACCTGTTATGGTCTAAAGATACTCCTATGTTCGTAGAAGATTTTGAAAATGCTTCATTCCCTCCTGTAGGTTGGACTTTAAATACAGTTGGAGCTGGATGGGTTGAAGGCACACCACTTACAGGTGGATTTGCTCACGGTGGTGCAAAATCAGCTTCACACATGGATGACAGTGGAACTCAGGATGACTGGTTGATCACTCCGTTGATCTCAGTACCTGCACTTCCTTCTGCAACTTTAAGCTTCTGGGAAGCTGTTTACTGGACACAATATATGAACGGTATCAATGAGATCGGCGTTTCAGTTGACGGTGGAACAACTTTCGATATTATCTGGTCAGAGGATCCTACTTTCGTTGCAACACTTATTGACGGTGACTGGTACTTTAGATCAGCTACTTTAGCTGCTTATGCAGGTCAGGACATTCAAATAGGATTCCATTATACAGGTGATTACGGATGTCAATGGTATATTGATGATATTACTGTTATGTATGACTATGAAGCACCATCTATCTCATCTATTGTTGGAAATGAAGCGCTTTCTCCAACAATAGGTGCTTACCTTAATAATGATATGGTTCTGAATCTTGAGATCACTGACATGACTGGTGTTGATACAGTTGTGGGTCATTATACATTTGACGGTGGTACAACTGTTGTTGACATTGACTTTGCTCAATCTAAAGGTGTAACTGAGTATTGGACAGCTACAATTCCTGCTCAAGCTGCTGTTGCTTCAGGAACTATCAACTTTGATCTTACTGATCTGGGTGGATTAAGTGATACAACAATGGACTATAATATTGAATTCGTTCTCGATACAGCACCTGCGCTTTTCAAATATGTTACAGGAACTGACGTATTTATAGGTTCAGATATGAATCTTGAGATTGCATTCTCTGATGAATCAGCTATTTCTTCATGCAATGGTTCATATAGTAACGACGGTTGGGTCACTCAGTATGATTTTGCAATGACACCTTCAAAAATTAACGATTATACATACGTGGGAACTATCCCTGCAGAATCAGTTGAAGTACTTCACGGTGAAGTTGCTTTTACTGTAGGAGATGCTGAAGGAAACTTCATGACTTCTGATTACTACGAAGTTAGATGGCTTGACGGACAAATTGAATTTTTTGAAGATTTTGAATCCGGTTATAGCAACTGGGGTTCAAATGGTAACTGGGCTATAGTTGAAGAAGGTGAATACACTTCAGCAACTCATGCATTGACTGAGAGCCCTGGTGGAAATTATCCTGATAACCATTCTTCATTTGTGATGTGGTCTAATATAATGGACTGGTCAGGTTATTTTGGTGGAAGTATTTCTTTCTGGTGTAAATATGACCTTGAAGGTGGTTTCGACTATATGTATTTTGAAGGAACACCTGATAATGGAATGACATGGATAAGATTAAAGACCTGGAATGGTGAGGGTGTCGGTTGGCATGAAGAATTCATTTCTATGGACGGATTTGCAGGGAAAGATCAGGTTTCTTTCAGATTCCTGTTCCAGAGTGATGAAGGATATAATACTGAAGGTATGTATATCGACGATATCGAGATGAAAACATACAACAATGATATTGCAGCACCTACTTTCAACACTGATCCTTATGCACCGGCATTTTATGAGGGAACTATAGGTGATTATATTGGTCAGATGGAAACATTTGATGTTTCTGACGTTGTATCAGTTGACGTTATTTATACTGTTGACGGTGGAGCAGAACAAACTGTTGCAGCAACTTACTCAGGCGCTGATAACATCTGGGATTATACTATTCCTGCACAATCATCTGGATCTCAGGTAGATTTCTGGTTCAACGCAGTTGACGGTTCTGCAGGAAGTAACTCCGGTTACTCTGATCACTACACCTACATTGCAGGTCAGCATATGTTCTATGAAAAAGGTATTGTTAGTTACTACAACACCACTGAGAACGGTGATGCAAAAGCTGTAAGGATCACTGTTCCAGGAACAGATGCAACTACAACTTATGCAGCTGATCTTACTTACTTATTGCTGAGAAATTATGCTGATCAAAGTGGTCATATTTCTGACGATATGACGGTTCGTATATGGCAGGATGACGGAACAGGTCAACCTGGGGTTGAAGTTATAACTCCTTTTGACGTTACTCCTGAAGCAAATACACTGGTCAATACCAGTGCAATGACAATGATCGATCTTAGATCAGAAGCATTAAGAGTATATGGTGATTTCTGGATCGGATACTCTTCAGAATATGGTACTGTTTACTCTACTCAGGAAGACACTGGTGAAACTGGAACTCCTGCATATAACAGATCATTTGACGGTATTTACAATGGTGACGGAACATGGACTTGGGGAGTTTATGCTGGAACGAACTATCACTTGAGAGCGGTACTTGGTGAAGCTACAGGTATTGAAGAGAATAATATGCCTTTAACAACTTCACTTGAACAGAACTATCCAAACCCTTTCAACCCGACAACTACTATCAATTTCACAATTGCAAACGAAGCTAAAACTTCTCTTGTGGTTTATGATGTAATGGGTAGAACTGTTGCTAAACTGGTTGACGGAAACCTTTCTAAAGGTTCTCACAAAGTATCTTTCGATGCTTCTAACCTGGTAAGT
>JAFGVM010000031.1 GCA_016937995.1 Candidatus Delongbacteria bacterium | reverse complement strand
GGGATGTTGGGGTTATAATTATTTACCCCAATGATATTCTGGTGGAGTATAATTATCAATGTATTCAAATTTAATTAGATATTCTTCTCGAAAGAACATTTTATAAATTTTACTACTCAAACCAGAAAATTCTTTATTAAAATCTAAATGAATAAATTCTTTCTTAAAAGTACTGTCAAGGATGGTATATCCTAAACTCCCTTGACTAGCACCTGCTCTGTTATAATTCCACAACTTGCTTTTTGAACCATTTTTTTCTAATGCAACTGCTTTAGGATGGAATCCTGTAATTTTCATTAACGAATTGCCATCTTTTTGACCTAACCATATAATAAATGGACCACCACCATTACCAAACATAACTGAAGGTCCTGATTTTATTGAGTCTATTAAACCGTCTTCGTTTAGATCACCTCTAAAAACATATCCATGTTCTGCAAGTACAACTACATTAAAACTGAAAATAATAAAAAGTAAATATTTAATAATCATTGTATGCTCCTATTCATTTTATAAAATATACATTACATCATTAGCAATAGTCAATTAGCAAATTCTACAAACTGCTAAGGATCTTTCCAAATTATTCTCCCCGTCCAAAACGACGATCCAACAGGACGGGGAAATCTGCTATACTGCTATAAATCAGCACAAACCAAGGGGCAAGAAACTTGGATCGTCTAGCACTTTTTGTTACTTTTTGCTGCAATGGGAAAAAGTAAGAATCATGTACTCTTCAATATTTTAAAAACATAGACCCTGAAATACTGAAATAAATTCAGCATAAATCAAGTTCAGGGTGACGAAGATGGCTTCATTTGGATTCCCGTGTCAAGCACGAGAATGACATGTTTTGGATTGCCACACTCCCGATAAATCGGGATCGCAATGACAAATAAAAATAGGGAACGGTTTCAAACCGTTCCCTACACCACATCCGGTTGAACACACAGGTTCGATCCTACAAGATCAAATCAAAGGATCTGATCTATCGTATCAACTACAAATTCAGCATATTCTTTTCTTTTTTCGAGCTTTTTCTTAGACAAAAACTCAGAAACAATACCTTCAACCATAATGGTTGTCAAAAAACATTCCCTTGCCCCGACAAGCTCATCCGAACCACCATCTCCAACAAAAACTGTCTCTCTGGCTGAAGAACCCAGTTCTTTTAAACAAAGTTCATAGATCTCTTTCTCAGGTTTCATTTTATCAACCTTGAAAGAATGGATCGTTACATCAAAAATATCCGCAATAGGACATTTATCCCAGGCAGCAAGCTCCATTGAATCAGCATTGCTGATAAGACCAAGCTTCTTCCCTTTAGATTTTAAGGTCTTGAGAGTTTCAATAACGTAATCAGGAATATTAATAACAGAGTAGTCAAAACGCTTCTGCCGATAGACAAGAGCTTCTTTGATCTTTTCATCAGTGATAGAAGGATCTAATTTAGTTGCAAGTAATTTCATAAAATCAAATGCATAAGTGATCCTTCCTTTTAATCTGTCTTCAGAATAAAATTCTAACTGCTCACCCCAGACCTCTCTGTCAATACCAAAGAAGTCGGAAGTCCAGGGCCAATTGCCCCATTTGGATTCCTTTTCTGTCAATGTATGAAAGAAATCAAAAATATACGTAGTTTTGTCGCTTAATGCTTCAACGATGCTCATTTGGTAACCTATTTAGAGTTTCGAAAAAATGAATATAATCTAATTTTATAACTATATCAAATACAATAATAAATAAAATGCTATAAAGCGTTTTGATTACTTCATCAGCAGTAAACTGAATTCCATGACAGCCATTCCTGCAACTAATCCTATGATACTGTCATGTCCCTTTCCGTAAGCTCGACTTGTAGGTAAAAGTTCATCAACACTTATATATACCATGATACCTGCGACAATTCCGAAAAGGATACCAGTGATCTGAGGAGGAATAGCACCATTTTCACCACCTACAAAGAATAATAAAATAACATAAGCTATTAAAGCCCCAACGGGTTCAGCTAACCCGCTGAGGAAAGAGTAGATAAATGCTTTTTTTCTATCACCTGTAGCATAAAAAATCGGAACAGAAACACTGATCCCTTCGGGAATATTATGCAGGGCTATTGCAACAGCTATTGTTATACCCAGAGAAGGATTTTCCAGAGCAGCCATAAATGTTGCCAGACCCTCTGGGAAATTATGAATAGTTATAGCAATCGCGGTAAAAAGTCCCATTCTGTTCAATTTTTTAATATCTGTTTTACTGAACTCAGTGGAAGGTTTAACGGGGTAGCAATCCGGTACAGGAGCTGAATCATCGTGTAAAGGTGCAGTCTCTTTCTCAGTATGTGTTTCATGTGGGTTTTCAGCTTCAGGAATAAGATTGTCAATAAGACCGATCAATATGATCCCTCCAAAAAAAGAACCTGCATTTACCCAGTGACCCCATTTATCCCCGTAGACTTTTGTTAACGAATCAACTCCTTTAAAAAATATTTCTACAAATGAGACATAGAGCATAACACCGGCAGAAAATCCTGTTGCAATTGAAAGGAATCTGAAGTTTGTCCTCTTTGCAAAAAAAGCAATAGCAGCACCGACTCCTGTACCCATACCTGCAAACACTGTCAGTCCCAGTGCTATCCAGAAATTATCCATATTGTTACCTATCTGAAATTTTGAAATTACAATATAATGTTTATATGTAATATCAACAATAAAAAAAGGGAACGGTTTTATATACAGTTCCCTAAATTGTCATTTATTCCCGATCAACCGGGAGCAAGTGTCGATTAAATTCTATCTTTTACCCTTCTTTGCATGTGCGATTAACGGCTTTTCACCTTTCTTCTTAAAACTGTCCACTATCTTACCTGCCTTATTGAAAGGAACAGTGATAAAAGAAAAACTGTCCATTATCTGAATGTCTTTGATCTCATTTGATCTGATAGAGACTTTTTCAACTATCTTGTTCACAAGCTTCTTTGCATCCATTTTATCCTTTTTCCCTAGAGCAACAAAAAGTCTTGCTTTACCCTGTTCATCGACTTGCCTTTCTTTCCCGCTGATATCCTGAATATGACCATATGAATTCGAATCCAGTTCACCTTCAAAATTATGATTAAGTACTGCTGCTAATATCTCAACAGGATCTTTATCCAGAAGAAGGTTTTCAGCAAGTTCAAAGTATTCTTTATCGATCTTATCATTGAGGATCGAATGAATATCATCAACTATCTTTTTCTTTTTTACCTGAATTATTTGATCTACTGAAGGAACTTTTGATTTTCTGATATCAGTTCCTGCAAAACGCTGGATCTGTAAAAGCTTTTTGTACTCACTCGGTGTAATAAATGTTATAGCGGTTCCTTCTTTTCCGGCTCTTCCCGTTCTTCCTATTCTGTGAACATATGATTCAGGATCATATGGTAAAGAAAAGTTGATTACATGAGTAAGATCACTCACATCGATACCTCTTGCAGCAACATCAGTAGCAACAAGAATATTCGTTTTCTGCTTTCTGAATTTTGACAAAGTTCTTTCTCTCTGACTTTGTGAGATATCACCATGAATTGCTTCAGCATCATAACCTCTATCGATAAGCTTTGATGAAACAGTATCCACATCGCTCTTTGTCCTGCAGAAAACAAGTCCGTAGAAATCATCAGAAATATCCACTATTCTGCATAAAGCTTCAAATTTATCTGATGCTTTTACTTCAAAATAGATCTGGTCAGTAAGAGTAGTTGTGAGTTGACTTTTTTCTACAGACAACAGCTCATAACCATCCATATACTTATGTGCAAGGTCCTTGATCCTTTTAGGTATGGTCGCTGAAAACAATAAAGTTTTTTTTTCGTGATTAGTATGAAGCATTATCTCTTCCATATCTTCAACGAATCCCATGTTAAGCATTTCATCAGCTTCATCAAGAATTAGATGTTCTATCTTTTTCAGTTTCAGGGTTTTTCTATTGATGTGATCTATTATCCTGCCTGGAGTGCCAACTACTATATGAACACCTTTTTTAAGTCTTCTCAATTGCTGATCTATTGACTGTCCTCCGTAAATCGGAACAATGATCAGTTCTTTATTACCTTTGAGAGAATTTATCTCTTCAGAGACTTGAATTGCTAGTTCTCTTGTCGGAACTAATATCAAAGCTTGAACAGTTCTGGTATTAGGGTTGATCATTTCTATTAACGGCAATCCGAAAGCCGCTGTTTTGCCTGTACCTGTTTGAGCCTGGGCTATTATATTCTTTTCGCCTTTCAGCATCACAGGTATTGTCAAAGCCTGGATCTCTGTAGGTTCTTCGAAACCTTTTTTGCTTATCGAAATTATCGATTGTTCTGACAGACCGAGGTCCGTGAATTTTGTTGCTTTTGTCATTTCTTTCCTAATTTATATTTTCCCGCCTTATTGCGGAACGGTGCAAAAGTAAACTATTTAAATCCAAATAGATATTAAAATATTGCATAGTTTTAAATTATTTCAATAAATAAAGTTTCATTTAAATTTATAAAAATCTGTCGTCTGACTTAATATCTTTTATATCATCAATGTTATTGTCCTGCCATCCTTCTCTGCTCGTAGTATGCTCATCGAATTTTCTCATATAAGGTTTTATATCGAGAAGTGGTGTCCCGTCCAGAGCATCGATGCCTTTCACTGTGACTATATTTTCTTCAACTTTAACCAATTCAACTATCGAGATCCCGATATGATTCGGTCTGTTCGGTGAACGGGTCGAAAAAACACCTCTGAGTTTTTCATCCATAAAAGGCTTAACTATCAGATCAGTTCTGACAGATTTATGGAAACTGAAAAGAATATAAATATGACTGAATCCGTCCAGATCTTTCAGACCATCAGTATATTCTTCAAAAATCTCAAGCTGACCTTCAACTTCCGGTGCACTTTTAGGCTGAATAGGCATATTCTTCAGGTCTGTATAGGGTGAATGAATTACACCTATAGGTTTTATTTCTTTCATCATCTTATCCATACCATTTGTTTACAACATTCCGTATTATTCATTATATTCACACTATGAATCTATATAAAATCATTATAAAAATCAATTTAACAACGAATATAATGTCGAATTACTAATTTGCTACTACTGCCTTATACATATCCTTTATCTTCCTGATCCAGTGATCTCTTAGCTCAACAGGCTCAACGATCTCTGCATATTGTCCAAAACCGAGAACTCTGGATATCAACTCTACTCCACCTGACACAGGATAATCAATAGTATATTCAAAATATTCACCTTTCTTTTTATCCTGACCTGATTTGGATTTCTGACCTTCAAGCCAAACGGTTTCTTTTGCGGCAGTGATAACACTTTCCGAGTAGAATCTAATAACAGCGGTTTTGATATTATCATCCATAAATATACCGAATGTATCTTTTATTTCAGTATCCTTTACTTCATGCTCTCTGAAACTGTCTTTGGATAAAGTTAAATTCTCAATGAGCGATAGATTATAAGTTCTTACGACTCCACTGTTACCTGCTTTGTTCTTATTCACTAAATACGCGATCAAATACCATTTGCCATGATAATGAACGAGTTTCAAAGGTTCAGCAATAGTTCTTAGGCCTCTATATTTGTAAGTTAGTAATTTCTTTGTTTTCAGGCTGGTAATTATATTTTCGATCATGTTCCTGAATTTTATTTTCATATTCAGCTTGTAATGTGTTGATATGTGATATTCAATATGGTCGGAGATATCTCTGTTCTGAACTGGCACGAATTTCCCGAGTACTCTCAGAATATCTTTGTAGTCAGTTATTTTCTTACCTTTTTCTTTTGGGTTCAATGGCGGGAAAAAGTACTCACACTCTATCAGACTTTTTACAAAGCTATAGAAGAAAAGCATTTCATTGTTGGTATTTAATTTATCAAATGTATCAAGTATATCTTCATCTTTGCGGGAAAGAACAGCTGACCTGTCTATTGTGTAAACATTTTTCTTATTGTCATATATTATTGGCAGATCCATGATCTCCCTCAGGTCTTGTATTAGCCTTTTAAATGTCCTTGAGCTTATATTTGCCTCATCACAGAATTTATTCATGTGAAGCTCACCGATAGTGTTCAGTTTAGCCAATGCAAGGATTAATCTTTGTATCGTTTTCTTTTCTATCATACTTAAATCCTGTGTAAAATTAAATATTTTACAATTTACTATGTACGAACATTTTTAGCAACGATAAAATAATTGCGCAGGTTGCACCGGTTATACTTGACAAGGGGCTCTGATCCCCTTGTTGCAACCATCGTTTGTTTTGGGTGCAATGAATTACGCCAGGTGGGAAGACGTGGAAGCCTTCCCCTACCTAAACCCTATATTTAATCCCTTTTCCTGCTTAAAACTGATCTCATCATTGCACAGCTTTACAAGATGACTTTGATCTATCCCCTGCTTAAGAATCTTATCTATCATATACTTTCTTACTACATTATCTATCTGACCTCCAGTGAGTTCATAATCGGATATCTCATCAATAGTATTTTCAGAGATATCTTTGATCTTAGAGTTCCAGATCTGTTTTCTGATATCCTTTGATGGCTTTTTGTATTCAACTTTGTACAGAAATCTTCTATTGAAAGCACTGTCCATATTGTCAACAAGGTTTGTTGTGGCAAAGAATATACCATCGAACTTTTCCAGCTCCTCAAGAAGAATATTCTGCATATTGTTATACATTTGATCAACACTGTGCTGAATGTCTATTCTCTTTCCTATCAAAGCATCTGCTTCATTGAAAAGAAGTATCGGAGCATTTTTAAGAACTTCCTTACCCTTCCTATATTCAGTAAATACCTGCTTTAATCTCTTTTCACTCTCTCCGACATACATATCTTTGATATTTGAAATATCAACCTGAAGAACATCTCGTTTCGTTTTCTTTGCGATCTCAAATACCGTGGCTGTCTTACCCGTACCTGGATATCCATGCAGTAAAGCAACCAATCCTGTAGGCAATCCGGCTTTTTTCAGTTCCTTCGTGATCTCATTATATTTTTTACCAGTTGAAGCATTGCAGATCGTATCAACATGCTCCTTGATCTCTTTATCGAAAAACAATTCATTTTTTATATTTTTATATTTTATCAATTCGCTGAACTTAGGATCAAATCCCTTAGGACTCTGTTTAAATTTGCCTTCAAGAATTTTTTCGAAATATTTATCCACGATATCAAAATCCGGTCTGTTCCTGTATGGAGAATCCTCATTGAGTATCAATACTTTATCCCTGAAACTTTTTAGACTGTTGCTATATATTTTTTTCATACTTGCAGCTACATCAGAAATCGAATCATAGACAGATGAAAAAAATCTGTTACATTCCTCTGTCCCATAACCTTTTATCTTTTCAATGCAGGATTTAAAGATCATTAGCTGTTCGATATCAGTGTATTTTGAAATAATACCATAAAGTGAAAGTTCTTTATTGATTTTTTTTAACAGTATCTTGTAATCATTGAAAAATTTGCTTTCACTTACTTTTTTATCATCTCTTTTTTCTAACAGATCATTAACTGCTTCAATAATAGAAAATGCTTTATTAAAATCAACTCCTTCGAATAATTCCTCTCCAAGAACTATCTGAGAAAATATTCCCTCATCAATTTCTATTGCAGGATCAAGCAGTTCACTTCTCCCCCTTCGTTTATCTATGATAATAATATCCTTCTTAACCAGAGATTTTAGGGTTTTGAGTATTTTAAAATAATCTTTACTTCCGGATTTTATCCTGTCACTTTCAAAATCCGTGATTGAAACACGGTTCTTTTCTATATATTTTCCGAGTAGAAATGTGAATAAAGTTGCCTCTTCAAGCGTCAGGTTGTATTCCTTCATCAACATTTTTAGTTCTTTGGTTGATTTCGGTTTTAAGAGATTCATTTCATTCTCAGTTATTTCCAGCAGCTTGTAGTGAGATATTTTTGTGTTCATGTGTCACCTCTGGTTTTAAAGTTAGAAGTTAGAAGTTAGAAGTTAGAAGTTAGAAGTTAGAAGTAGGGGCGAATCAACATTCGCCTGAAACACGGATTTCCAACAACACAGGTAAGATAATGATAGCAAAGGGACATATAATGGCGTGGAAGAAAACAATTTAGAAATTAGAAGTTGGTGTTAAATAATCCGCTTTCCAGACCGTACAGGATCTTTCCAAATTATCCTCTCCGTCCATCATCGGCAAATCAATCCCGATTGGAGCGTTGTGAATGCGAGGTGGGAACGCATAGGGGCATTCCCCTACGGTTCATGGTATCTCTTGGGTATTATTGGTAATTAATTCTCAATTTTCCATTCTCAATTTTTTAATGTATTGGTCCACTTCATTCTTATCATATCCTTTTAAAGCTTTCTTGAATTTAGGCAGTTTTTCTTTCTCTGCAGCTTTGATCTTTTCTTGTACATTTAAAAGAAGCTCTTCGTCAGGATAATGCTTTTTTATATTCTCTTCAAGAATTACGAGATCTTCAAGCTCATTGAATGCATTGACCCCAGCGCTGAAAAGACATAAAGCAGTGTCTCTGTCCTCTAAAGTATCCAAAATTGAAAACGCTACATCACAAAGCTCCTGTCCTGTTTTTGAAGAACCGGTTGCATACCCATAAATCGTGTATGCAAGATCCTCCTTATCCAACTCTATTACACTAAATTCTGCTATTTCTATAAATTCGCTGATCGTTCTATCAGACCATGCCGATATCTTGATAAGATTCTCAAACCATTCATTTAAGGCTTTCGTTTTTTTATTCATTTATCTCCCTCCAGTTTAAATTTGACATATTTAACCTTATTTTGAATTCATATTATTATAATCTATCCTCTTGAAACCGTTTTCCATCAGAGTACTTTCTACGGTCTTGCTTTTAAGTTCGGCATCAATTGATCTTTTAAATTCTTCCAGTCTTCTATCCATGAACTTTAATATTTCTGCACCTCTGTCTTTATTCTCATAAACTTCTTTATCAATATCCTCCATAGGTGGTGGATAGGGTATTCTGAGGATCTTTGACCCATGTTACAATTGAGTAACTGATATATTCTTCTTCTTTATGTTCACGGTCGATCATAATATCAAATTCCTGACTTATCCTGCGATCTCTGTAGGTTTCAATTCTTTCATAAGATTCTCTGCTTGTCATCATTTTAACCTCCCGGTAAATTTGTTTAACATAATATAACTTACACAATCTACTGCGACATATAATGTCGTGGGGTGAAATAATATTCTTATTTTGGGTTTATAATTGTGTAAAAGATATTTTACATTTGATTATTAAATATTTTTGACAGACTGAAATTTAAACTAATAGTGTTTTTTCTATTTCATCTCTAAGATCAATATTCACTTTTACCTGATCAGCGTAATCATTCCATCTGCTTATGACTTCTGAAATATGAGATATTATACTCCCTGCTTTTTTGATATTCATTTGCTTTGCTAATTCTAGCAGGTCTGAATCAGATATTTTTTCAGTTTTCCCGTTAACGGACAGAGATTGCCTGCTTACCCATTCGCTTCCCGGTCTGTAAGCGTAACAGATATCATAAGCCGGTGATAGTTTCCATGTCCCGTTCTTATCCATTATGAATGCAAAGTTTTTAGTGTGGTCATCACAGTTGCGTGCTATAACATTGAAAACCATTCTTCTGAATAACTGTTCAGCCTGATTATAAGGCAAACCTAGCATCCTCATTGTTTCAAAAAGCTGTTCATAGCCAAATAATCCTACATCGTTAAAATCAAAATGTCTCATTGCACAGAAAGTCTGAACATGTACTTTTTCTTTGCTGTTTGGTCTGTCAAATCTTCTTGTCATAAAATGCGCCCGACCGTTCTCTTCTAGTAATCGACTTTGACTCATTTCTATTCCAGAATCAATTGCCATATTATAATAAGCCATTTCTACACGCCCATAACCGTCTGAAGCTCCAAACTGCTTATCACTGACACCGTCGAATTTGATCAGCCAGTGGGAAAATCCATTCGGTGCATTTGTCTGTCCGCTTCTAACTTCTCCGGTTTTCGGATTATAAGCTATCAGAGCTTTAGCTCTTGCTCCGCCTGCTGAAGTTCCGATCTTAAAAATATCTACAAGTGCTTTTTCTTCGTTGCCGGTTACATTTGTTACAAAATCTTTTCTTCCTGAAAGTATCTTTTCAGCTACACTGATAAGGCCGGCTATTTCGACAGTTGATGTCCTTACATCAGATTTGGGATAAGCAGGTTCGATCTCAAGTGCACCCATTCCCCTTGTACCGATAAAACAGAGCATTTCAACAGGATTCATGCTTCCCGTTGGTCTTCCATTCCTGGTAAGCCATGCATCTATCAGGGCATTTCCGTATTTATCAGGAAGAAGGTCAGCCAACAGTCCGGGTAGTCCCTTAAAAGTTGTGCTTTCCCTTAGTTCCGGAAATTCAAATATTCTTCCTTCAGATACTGACGGCATTTTTACCGGAGAAAGTTCATATCCCGCTTTTAGGAATGAAGGATCGAATTCAAATGATGCTGCATTATTATCTGCATCCCAGGAAACTGCTCCTACTCTTCTGCCCCAGATATTTACAAATGCTGCTTTTATCATTACCAGTCCGACCTATTCTTTTTATTTTTCTTAGTTCCTGAAGCTCTTACTCTTTGAGACATCTCCATTTCAGCAAGTACAATAGGACTTATTTTTCGTTCTGTTCTGAAATTTTCCAATAACTCCAGCTTATCAAGCATTCTAAGAACCTGTATAAGTGATATCAGATTAGACCCTTTTCCGCTTTCAAGATTACCGAGTGTAAAACGGCTGATACCGGCTTCTTTTGCCAGCTGCTCCTGAGTTTTATTCATTTCCAATCTAATATTCTTAATAAAGAAACCTATCTCTTTCAGGATCGCTCTGTCAGATAAATTTCTATAATCATTGTTTGTTTTTTTCATCATTAAACCACATATTAAGAGATAATGTGTATATTTTTCAACAATATAATGATTTTATTTGAAATTGTCAACATTTTTAAAATATAATTCGGGGTTTTGCAATTATTTTATCTATTTGGGTACGTTTTTAGGGCTTATGTCGATACACCCCTACATCTCCTCTAATTTTAACAAGCCAATATCCATCTTAGAAAAACCAAATAATTTCTTCCCCAGATCTTTTAAAGATGCACCTATGTGATATACTTCTTTTTGATCAATAATAATAAACCTATCATGGTAATTTTTAACAACTTTAACCTTTACTTTAAAATACTGATCTTCAAATTTTTCAATATCCTGTTTTAGCTTATCTGAGATAGATCTTGTTAATATATTGACTTTGATATTTCTTCTAACTTCTGTAAGATGTATTAAGACTGAATTGTCTATATAATTATCTATAATAGTTACAGATTCCTTAGCACTTTTAAACAGATTTGATACAAAATTGTACGCATCAAATATCTGACCATCAAAGAAAATTCCTTGTTTGGGGATATCTTCATTTGAACTTATTCTTTCAGAAAGATTATTTACTTTATCCTGTAAATGCTTTACCTCATATTCCAATTCCTTGAATCTTTCATGTGTAATACGATCAGTATTAATCGCATATCCATTTACAATATAATTCTTTAATACATTTGTACTCCACTGTCTAAACTTTATTGCTTTTGCTGAATTTGTTCTGTATCCGACAGCCAAAATAACATCCAGACTATACAATTTTACAAGTTTGTCAGAATTTGCAAAGTGCATTTTTTGCACATTACTTTTTTTATCCACCTCTCTATCTTTCAAAATGTTATTGATATGCCTTGTTATAACGGTTCTGTCTTTATCGAACAATTTTGAAATTTCATCCTGTCTAAGCCAAATAGTATCATTATTAATTGATACTTTCAATTCTATTTCACCACTTTGATAAATTATAATTTCATTCTTTTGCATATCTTCTCCTGCGTAATTTATTATTTATACGCAATATACGAAGAGTACTAGGTCATATAGTGAGCTAGTGAGAAAAAATTGTGAAAATAAAACAACCGTAGGGGCGCATTGCCATACGCCCTGTTTTTATCGATGTCGTTTACGAATATTTTTATTTGTATTTTATGGTGTTATTGTTGTGTTTGTTTAGGGCGTTATGAATAACGCCCCTACGTTCATGGTATGCTTATATATTATCGGGGAATCTGTGAGACGTGATAAATCTCGTCTCTACGGGAACACACCTTCGATATTGGATATTCGTCTTACCTCTAACTTCTGACTTTTATATCTCCTCAATTTTATTCAAGAGATTTAATGCATTCTTATCCATTTTGGAAAATGCGAACCACTTTTTCCCCAAATCTTTTAATGAAGCACCCAAGTGATAAACATCTTTATCATCAATTATAACAAATCTATCGTGTGATTGCTTAAATATTTTAATTTCAATCGGGAAATATTGATTCTCAAACTTCTCAATATCCTGCTGTAATTTTTCTGAAATCGAACTGGTTAATATCTTCACTTTGATATTTTTTTTTACTTCTGTAAGATGTATTAAGACTGAATTGTCTATATAATTATCTATAATAGTTACTGATTCTTTGGCACTTTTAAAAAGATTCGATACAAAATTGTACGCATCAAATATCTGACCTTCAAAGAATATACCCTGCTTTGGGATGATATTTTTACTTTCTAATGCTGAAAATACTTTGTCAAATTTATGCTCAGTTTCTATCTGTTTTACTTCAATTCTGTCTAATCTTTGAAATATTTGAGAATTGGAATTAATAAATTTACGCATTTCCACAAATGCACGCATTATTTTAATACTGATTTCAATTGCTATATCACTGGTCAGTATTGAAGATAATGCTGCAACTCCTTGCTCCGTAAATACATATGGTGCACTACCTCCCAAATGCTTTTTGGATGGTATCGCATTTTGCGATACCATGAGGCTAATTTCTTTTTTATCAAGCCTAAACATAAAGTCTACAGGAAATCTTCTTTTGTTTCTTTTAACCTGTTCCCTCAGTCTGAATGGTTTTACATTATAAAGAATTGCTAAATCTCTGTCTAACATAACCTGTAAATTTCTAATAGAAAATATTTTATCCTTAAGAATGATCGTATCGAATTTTACAATTTCATTTTTTTGCATATATTCTCCTGCGTAATTTTTTATTTAAACGCAAGATATGATAAGCACTAGGTCAAATGATGACCTTTTGGTGAAAAATGTAGAAATAAATGCTCCCGAAGGAGCTTTTTAGAAATATTTAATTGGGTGCGTTATAAAACGGAATTTGGGCGACATTTATGCCAATCTTACTTCCAATCTTTTAAGACTACTTCTCTGAATTTATCTCCATCAAAGATCAGTAGCTTTTTGGTATCTGTTGTTAATATCATCTGACCGGGACCAAGTTTTTGAGTTTCGACTTCGCTTTCTTTTACTACGATTAACGAAACATTAGAAGTTTCGTTATTCACTTGATCGGGTTGGACTTCTACGATATCTTCTAGAATTACTTCTGTATCTGTAATATTATTATTTTTTTCGAAACTTGCAATATCAGATAAAATACCGGGAAGATCGTTAATCAGCTCGCCTAGTGTAATGAGAGACCATTTTACTGCATCGACAGCAGATAATATATTTTTGGTAGCAGTAGCAATTTTTGTAAACTTTAAACTCTTAGCTCCATTTAAAATATTCGGAGCTAACTTTGATAATTCCTGAGAATCATTTATCAGAGTAGTTATATTTCTCTGTATCAGCATTGCTTCTTTCTTTACCTTTTTTATTGGATTTCCAACAATATTCTGTAATTCCATCAGCTCTTGAATTTTGGAATTAATATTTCTGATTTGATCCGAAAACGCTTTTGTTGTTTCGTAAATATCAAAAGCCTTATTTACAAAATCATCAATTTCTTTTGCACCCACAGGATTAGGTCTTTCCGGTATTTCGTCAGGTATGCTTAAATTTTCTTTCTCTTTACCAAAATCAACCTTTGCTATGCTGATATTTTTTTTGTCTTTTACAATCAATTTATCCGATTTAATATCAACGACTAAAAATCTAACAGAATCAGATAAAAATGTACCTTCCTGTTTCATTTCTTCGATAGCTTCAGATCTTTCTTTTTTTGCGTATTGTGTCAGGGTTGAAAATTCCCAATAATATGTATAATCATTCTTAAAATCAAAATCAGTTTTATATGTATATCCGGTTGTTCTATTTCTTATCTTGACTGATAAATTTTTAGGGTTAAGAATTTTAATACTAATTCGTTCTCCATTTTTGAATGTTACAATCTTTTTTTTATTAAGATATAAACTAAAAGATTTAACTTTAGATTCATCACTCAGTGCGAAGCTATAAATGTTAAGAGTTGCTGAAGATTGTGCATAAACTACTGTCAAGAGGCTGAGTGAGAGAAGAAATATGATTTTCAGGGAATTATACATTTTAATTTTCCTGTTTTCTATTTACAATCTATACTATTATTTAAAGTTTGCCAAATTTTGATAACTTAAGGTAAATATTATTATTGGTTTTTATCAACATAATGATTTAAACAATCTATCCATTCCATTTTTCCCAATATAATCCAATCCAACGCTGTAATTAGTGATATCAGGAAAAGTCCATAAGCTAATTTTTCTCTATTTTCATATTCATAGCAATGATTTTTTTCTTCTAGCAAGAATAAAGTAGGTGCGAATTCTTTTTTATCTTCTTTCTTATAGCCAATTTGTATGTATTGATTTTTGTCTATCAGAATTATATCTGGATTATCATTCTCATTGTCATTCTTATTTAATTCTTTTACTTTTTCTTTTATCTTATCTTCATCAAACTCAGTTTTTCGGGCTATAATACCACAATAAATTGGATTTCTATAATTTGGATAATCTGGGCAGTATTTAACATTTTGCTCAAGAGGCTTGGAATATATGTTAAATGTTCCTTCATCTACTTTATCTCTATTTCTAAAGAATTTCTTAGCGATTCTTATCTGTTTTAAAGCTTTTTTGTAAGTTTTATCATCAAGAGAATGCTTCACTTCAAAATATGCATAAACCGATTCAATAGGAATATTTTCTTTGCGTGCGTATTGTTGCTTGTCGTGGATCCTTAAAGATGGAAACTTTTGTTGATCATATATGATTATATCATCTCCTATTTTTCCCCCTTTAAAATTTACTACATGACCTCTACAAACACCATACTTTTCAGGCAAGAAACTTCTTAACACTTCACATATTGCAATTTCAAATTCATTTCCATAATCGAAGTTATAATCAATTTCAATTTCGTTAAGTCTAGATTCAAACTTTTTTGAAAGTGTTTCTACATATCCATCGTATGGTGGTTTCGTAGTATTATTTCCCATTAATTTCCTCATAATAATTAACATTACGAACTGTTATTTAATTTTAAAATTTAAAAGGATAACTAATATATATTGCTATCTTTTGACAAATACGTAATTAGAATTGTCTTAAACCTTTTATTACATTTTCAGATAGAATAATTTTATCTCCTAAAAGTGATAATGGGAAGGTTTCTAAACCTAATCTTTTATATTCTTCATAAATATCATATAAATCCATGGCTTCTAAGAGTGAAATTCTAGATGTCGGAAAAGTTTTTACGGAGTCTTTGAATTCTTCAGTAAAAGAATTTGATACTAATATAACACCTTGTATAAAATATCCCTTTTTGCTATATAGTTCCACATATGCTTTTATTTGACGGCTTGTATCCGAGAAACTTGCAAAATCTTTTTGTGAAGATTTACATTCCACAATATAGATGGTTTTATCGTTAACACCCTCGATTATTATGTCAGCTTTATTTTTTCTATTATTTATAGACTTTTTTAATTCTTCATTAACTGTTAAATTCATCTTGGTAAATATTTGCTTTGTTACTTTTTCAAATAATAATCCTATTCCACTTTCGATTAATATTCCATTTTCTTTTAATCCGATTTTATCATTTTTAGCTATTAGGGTATAGTTCTCAATGTATCTATCTTCTGACTTGGTATAGTTTTCCAATACTTGACGAATAACATTTTCACCTCGGTATTTTATTCCTTTTAACTTACAAAATTCTTTTATTTGATTTAACGGTAATAAATACAATATATCTTTAGGCTTTATGTTATAATCCAATAAATCTTCGCTCAATAATTTTACTTTTTTCTCATCCAGTTCGAATTTATCTCTAATTTTTCTTTCGAAACCATCAATTTTCAATAAATCCCTCATCATTTCATCATAACCTTCTTTTGACATCCCGATATTTTGTTCGATCTCATCTTTCTCATAATACTGTAATAATAAAGATATTTTTTCATTTACTGATCGACCTGATTTCTGTAAGTATAAACCTAATTTGTTTTCAATTATATTGTTTAAAATTTTCTTCTTATCATTTTCACTAATCGAATCTTTGAAAATTCCAGTATTTAAAACATTTTCAATATCAATACCCTGTTTAATCAATTCTTCAATTTTTTCATGTCGGTTTTTTGCTTTAATTCCATGCTTCCTTTTTAGTTCATTAATCATTGTATCATCAAGGCATATCAGAATCCTTCTTTGATATTTTTCTGCTAACTTTATTCCTTTTATTTCTCTTAGTAGAATAATAAATTCTTCTGGTATATATAGATTTTTCTCTTTAGTAATATAAAATCCTATCCCATTTGATTTTAATTTTTCGATTACAGAATCAATTCTGTATTTTTTGAGATCTGTGTTTGTTGTAAAAAGATAAATTCCTCTAGCTTCTGTATTAGATAATTCCAGTGATTCCTTAAGAGTATTTAAAACAGTAAGTTCATCATCTGTTATTTTTTCTAATTTGCCTTTTTCTAAATCATTTGTAAAAGCAGTTTTTACACAATTATGATAAATTTTATAATCCCTTATTCTTAATTCATTTATTTCTTTAGTACCTTTTTCTAAAATATTTTTAACATTATTTATTTGTTGTTCGATTTCTTTCAGCTCTTTTTCAAAAAGATCTTCGAACCAACGTATTGACATAATGGAATTTCCATCACGTATAAGAATATCAGTCGCAATATCTATGTCAACTTCCTTTTTTATAGCTTTCATTAAACTTTCTTTGTAAAGGTTTCGGATTCGGTTAGTATTGAATATTTCTACGAAGCTTTCAGGATCAGCTTTTTTATCCAAATCTTTCTTCTCGGGTATGAGATTTGTTAAGATATTATAAAACTTACTAATTTCGTTTAGATTTACCCGTTCAATTATTTTTTGAAGCTTCATAATCATTCTCCTTTTTCTTTAATTATAATTCATTTATTTCGTTATAGCCTTACAAAATCTTAAAAACATTTCTGTATTTATAATTTTTTGATAAACTTTTTTGTCAAGTGGTTTATTATGTTTCACAAACGAATCCATTATAAATTGTTTAAAATCTTTTATTTTATCTAATTTGTAATTATCACCTTCTCCTTCACCAATTAAAAAATGGAGTAATGTTGAAATTTCTTCACCATTTCTTATAGGAGTATTGTATTTAAAATATAAGTCATTTTCAAGATCTTTTAAAATATCAATCCCTACAGGTTCTAATATTGAACATGCTGCAAGATTTATCTTATTCCCAGCTTTATATGAATTAATAATCGGTTTACCCACGAAAGTGTTTTCAACTATTACAAATTCTCCATAATCAATACTACCCCTTAATGGAAGTCCTTTTATGAAGAGCTTTTTCATTAAAAAAGAACTATAAAGTAAAAATACTTTTAGCTCATCTTTATATTCATTATCTTCATCTTCCCGTTTTTTACATACTAATGACAAGATGATAGAATCACTTATTATAAGATATTCAATCCTTTTTACAATTTCACTATATACAGTATTTTCTATGCTAAAAGTTTTAATTGCATTTTCTTTTAAAGTCTGAATCTCTCTTAACAAGTCAGTTATAATATCAACTGCAATTACAGCTTCATTATTTTCAAGAAATGAAGAATAACCTAGTATGTCAAAAAATCCAATTAAACCATTTTTTACTTTTGTAGTCATTCTTCAGCCCTTTTTTAAAAGTTTGTTATATTTATTCATCATAAATATAAACTAATAATTTTAAAAAGTCAGTTTTTTGGTGCGCTATTCGTCTATTTCAATTACTCTTGATATATTCCAGAATAAATGGTTCCAATCCTGAATCTTTAAATTCTCTGAGAATACCATCAAAAGGTGTATATATACCTTCTTTATTCCTTGACTGACAAACAATTTTAAATCTTTTTCTGTCTTCAAAATCAAACCAGTAACCTAACATAAGAGTGTTACAACAGGTTCGAAATTCAAGATCTATATCATTAAATTTCTCAATTGATATTAATCTCCAATTTACTTCAATTGCAGTCTCTGAAATATCTCCAAGATCATCAGTTATTTCAAACTTCATAAGTTTCTCTTATCAAATTAAATGTTTAGTGTTGCACATGTCTCATTTATATCATCAGTTTCGATTTTATTACCTTTGGTATCATAAACCGAGATCCTGTTTAATTCATCGTGATAAAAATACTGACTGATCTTTCCCCACAGATTAAGCTTTCCTTCTGTTTTCTTAAAATGTTCTCTGATTATATTTCCAATATCATCTTCAGGTTTTATCTTAAATCTTCTACTATTTTCAAATAGTGCCAAAACAAAAACAGGCTGACTAACTCTAACAAAACCCGTATCAACAAAAATATACGGGAGTGAAGATTTAAAACTGTTCATATCCCTAATAAACATCTCTATGCGGTTATTTATCTTCAATTCTTTCATACCAGTAAATGAACATAATATTTTTAGAAATTTTCTTGGTTCGACCGGATTTATTTTGCTGATAAAACCGAAATAATAATCATTTAAAATTTGCGTTAATAATTTAGTGCTTAAACCTGCTTTTTTGGAAACTTCGTTTAAATCATTTCTTCTTAAATTTTCTTTAATGATCCTGTATAGACTGCTCATGATCTCCTCTTTTTTATTTTATGGGATTACATTTTTTTAAGTTAAGTATATGAAATTCATTCATTTCTACCTCAACATCTATTTCATTAACTACTTGAGAAATTGCATTTTTTGATATATCTGATGATAAAAATGTAGGTCTTATTATTTTATTCTTTTTAAATGAAGGATCATTACCATCATAGATCAGCCAGCTTTCAAATAAAACTTCAATATTCAATTCAGACATGATGCTTCCTCTGTAATTTAGAAATCGTAACTACATAGGTAATATAGATAAGTATGAGGGACAAATAATGGCGTTGGGTAAGAAAGTGGGATAAAAAAAAGAATTTCAAACGAAATTCCTTTTTCATTTACACATCTATAAAAAATTAGGATTTTAGCTTAATCTATCAACCTGCCAAACGAATCCAAACCATCAGTTCACTTAAGGCAGTTGAATTTAACAGATATTTTTCGTCATTTTCTTTTGCAAGCTTCTGAATGATACTCAAGAAATTAGCTTGAGAAGTGTTATTTAATTCCTTCCCGGTCAGATCACTGAATTTAGAAACATATCCCCACATATGCTGGAGTGTATTTCTCAAACCTTTATCTTCAGGCACTATTCTTAAAATTTTCGTTAATTCTTGAGATAATTCTTTCAAAACTGTACACTTCCCACTTCCGTTGATCTCTGTTCCGATCTTTTTATATAAATTATAATCTCTTGCCATTACAGAGTATTTATGCTGTGCCCAAAGCTCCTGAACACTTTTAGGAAAAGGTATTCGACCCGGTTCCTTATCGACATATTTCTTTTTAAGTATTTTAAACTGTTCATAGGGTGTATCTATAAAAATTTCAGGCCATTTGAACTTGTTTGATCTTGTCCCGACCGGACTCTTATCCTTATATCCTCTAAGCTCCATTTCTGCAGCTAACAACTGATGTCTGGTATTTATTGCCCAGCCGTATTTAAGCCAGCGAACAGTTTCAGGATGTTTAGAATATCCTTTTTTACCGTTGATCATAATTGAAACAAGACCATGAAGCTCTCTATGTTCTCCAAGTAAACTCTGCCTGTTCAAATATCCCGGATTAATGTCCCATATTCTCATAAATAAAATTTACAAAGATATCATTAAATTTACAAATGCTATTTATCTGTGGTTTGTTTAACAAAAAAATATATATCATATTGAAAAACACAAATTTATCGTTATATTATTATCTGTTATTTAAAATCTGAGTAATAGGAATTTATATGAATAAAAGTGTATCGATAGTAGGAGCAGGTCCGGGTGGACTAGCAGCAGGTATGATGCTTGCATCAAAAGGTTATAAAGTAACAATATATGAAAAAGAAAGCAAAGTTGGTGGAAGGAACAGTTATTTTAAACTTGGTGATTATACTTTTGATATAGGTCCGACTTTTTTTATGATGAAAGATGTTCTTGAAACAGTTTTTGAAAAGTCAGGTAAAAAACTTGAAGATTACGTGAATGTGGTTCAGCTTGATCCAATGTACAGACTTAAATTTCATGACGGAAGAGAATTATATCCATCTCCTGATAAGGAAAAGATGAAAGATACTATGGAGAAATTCTCTCCTGGAAGTTTTGAAGGCTATATCAAATATCTTAATAAAGAGAAAAAGAAATACGATAAACTTATACCATGTCTTTCTATGCCTTATGGTAAAATAAGTGATTTCTTCTCAAAACAACTGATAACTTCTATCCCTTATTTAGATGCTCATACAAGTTTATATAATGTTCTCTCAAGATATTTTGACGACCCTGATACCAGAATTGCATTCACTTTCCAGGCTAAATATATCGGAATGTCACCATGGAGTGCTCCCGGTACTTTCTCTATAATCTCATATATCGAGCATGGCGGAGGCATCTATCATATTACGGGAGGTTTAAATCAGCTCTCGTTTAAAATGAGTAAAGCATTCGAGGACCTAGGCGGAAAGATCGAGCTGTCAACACCTGTAAAAAGAGTTATCGTTGAGAATGGGACCGCAAAAGGTGTGGAATTGGAGAACGGTGAAAAGAAATTCTCTGATCATACAATAATAAACGCAGATTTTGCACACGCAATGTCAAATATTGTTGAAAAAAAAGACAGAAAAAAATACACAGACACAAAACTAAAAAATAAGAAATATTCATGCTCAACATTTATGTTATACCTGGGTGTTAAAAAAGAATATCCCGAAATTGCTCATCACAGTATCATTTTTGCTGAAGATTATAAGAAAAATGTTGATGAGATAACAATTACAAAAGTTCTTTCTGATGATATTTCTTTTTATGTTCAGAATGCTTCTGTTACAGATAAAACTCTTGCTCCTGAAGGTCAAAGTGCGATCTATGTGCTGGTTCCTGTTCCAAATAATAAAAGTGGCATTGACTGGAATAAAGAAAAAGAGAAATACAGAAATAAGGTTCTTGATCTGCTTGAAACAAAAGGCGGATATACAGGAATAAAAGAAAATATTGTTGAAGAAAAGATCGTCACTCCTTCAGACTGGGAAAACGAACATTCTGTTTATCTGGGTGCAACCTTTAATCTGGCACATAATGTGGGTCAGATGCTTTATTTAAGACCGCATAATGAATTTGAAGAATTTAAGAACTGCTATCTTGTGGGCGGAGGAACTCATCCTGGAAGCGGTTTACCCACTATATATGAATCAGGCAGAATTTCTGCGGAACTAATAATAAAAAGAGATCAATAAATGAACTATCTGACATTATTGATCCTGATGTTATTTTCTTTTCTTAATGCTCAAAATGACTCTTTAATTGTAAAAGTTAAAGTTTCAGATTTCAAAAACAGCTCCGGAGAAGCAAGAATTCTTGTATTTGACAGAGAAGACGGCTTCCCGTCAAAACCTGAAAATGCCATAATGCAGTTCAACAAATTGATAATAAATAATAAATGCGATTTTGATCTAAATTTAATACCGGGTGAATATGCCGTATCCATTCATCATGATGAAAATAACAATGATGAAATAGATACTACCTGGTATGGAAAACCTGTTGAAGGTTTCGGAGTTTCAAATAACCCAAAAACTTCTTTCGGACCTCCAGACTATGATGACAGCAAAGTAATTATTTCAAATCCACAAATACTTAAAATAAAAATGAAGTACTTTTAATGAATATTTTCAGTTTCATATCACTAATAAAAATGATCTACCGTAACAAACCTGACATTGATAAGATCCAGAAGATGGGTCTTTTAGCAGTTAAGATCGGTCAGGTTCATGCTCTTAGGATAGATTTTCTTGATGAAAATACATGTATTGAACTATCAAAACTTTATAGAACAAATACCCCTGTCAGATCAGAGGATGTTCTAAAAAATGTGGACAGATCAAAATTTTCCCATATTGACGATTCTCCCCTAGCTACAGCATCTGTGGGTCAGGTTTACAGAGCAAAACTTCTGACAGGCGAAGAAGTTGTAATAAAAATAATCAAATCAAATTTTAAGAAGCAGTTCGAAAAAGATGTTAAGGCTGTAAAACGCCTTTTTAAGTTCGCGATATTTTTCTATCCTAAACTGGCAAGAGTTTTCAATCCTATTGGAATTCTTGAACACATAGAGGATTATACTCTCAGAGAGCTTGACCTTCGTAATGAAATAGAGGGACAAGATATACTTAAAGAAATATATGAAAAGAACATTGAATTATTCGATCTCTCAAAACTTGCATTCCCAAAAATATATAAAGAACTATCATCAGAAAATATCATGGTGTCAGAATATATACCTG
Organism: Candidatus Delongbacteria bacterium; assembly: GCA_016937995.1. Classification (GTDB taxonomy): domain Bacteria; phylum UBA4055; class UBA4055; order UBA4055; family UBA4055; genus WTAK01. Next base: position 48,403 of record JAFGVM010000031.1, on the reverse strand, counting down.
GTAAAACTTTCGATGAAATACTTGATACGGAAATGAAATACGAAGATCTTCTGCTGTTATTCAAGCTGCATGGTTTCTTTATGTTCAATATAGGGACTTTTCACGGAGACATTCACCCCGGGAATCTTATGACTTGCTGTGGCAAGATCTATTATGTGGACACTGGAGCTATAGGCTATGTAAGCGAAAAACTCAGTCATGGATTATTGAACTTCTTTGACGCTCTTTCTCAATATGATTACGACAATTGCGCAAAAAGCCTTAATGATATGGCTGAGATATCTATTCATGATGGAAAATTTGAAAAATTCAGGATCAAGTTCAATGATCTGTATTCTGATTTTAAGGGAAAAAGTGTAAAAGAAGTCTCTCTTACAAAAAAAATGATGCAGACTATAAAACTCGGTGTCAACTGCGGTATGAGTTTTGAGAAAGGTATGTTTTCAATTATCAAAAGTCTGATGTTCCTTGACGGTATGGTGCTAAGATGCAATCCTGATGCTGTATTGCTTGAAGATATGAGGATGTTCATTAAAGAGTTCAGAAAGGAGATATAAATGAACAAAAGATTAATAATAGCAATTTTAACAGGTGCAATATTGGGAATATTCTGTATTATCGGTATAAACTTAAGAATGGGAGATCAGGTTACAGGACTTTTCCTTTTTGCAACCTGGTTCAACAGAGTCGTCATGGGATTGGCAATCGGTTTATACACTCCTAAGAGAAAAGATATTAAACTTTCAATGATCAGAGGTGGAGTAATAGGACTGGTAGTAAGTTTCTCACTCTACTCAGCCACAAATTTTATTGACACTCCTGGATTTATTGCCGGAATCATTTATGGAATTATTATTGACTTTTTTGCAACAAAATATGATATTTGACAAGTTGAAAAATCAATGCTGCTTTAAAGCAAGTACTTCAAAAAGCAGTTTCATTTCTTGATTGAGCTTGGATAACTCAATTGTAATGAGAGAAGTAAATTCTTGAAATAGAAAGGCTGATTAAAACCGAGTAGTTCAAAGAGCAGTTTTATTTATCGAATGAGCTTAGATGACCTAAGTGACATGAGAGAAATAAAATTGAGATGCAGAAATACGACGGTTTTCAGCAGACTGGGGGTATGGCTTAGTTGGTTTAAAGCGCCAGCTCGACAAGCTGGAGATCACAGGTTCGAGTCCCGTTACCCCCACACTTAAGGGTCATTAAAAATGACCCTTTTTATTTTTGCTAACCAACGTATTTTAAGATATATTTATGGAAATGTCATCCTTCCTGATAAATCGGGACAGGATCTTAAAATAAGGAAAATCATGGCAGAATTAGTAAGACTTCAGAAATATCTAGCATCGAAAGGTGTTGCATCACGTAGAAAGTGTGAAGAATTCATTTCTGACGGGCTTGTGAAAGTTAATGGTGAAGTAGTTACTCAACTAGGAACCAAAGTTGATCCTGAAACAGACATAATAGAGTTCAATGAAGAAAAGATCGAAGCTATCAAAGCTGATTATATATATCTCATGATCAACAAACCTAAAGGTTATATTACTTCACTAAAGCAAACCGACTCTGATTCTCCCTTGGTGACTGACCTCCTGAAAGACATAAAAGAAAGAGTTTATCCCGTAGGAAGACTAGATAAAGATTCTTCCGGATTGCTTCTACTGACAAATGACGGAGATCTTACCTATAAACTTATGCACCCATCTTTTGAAAAAGAGAAAGAATATATTGTTACAACTGAAGAAACTGTAACAAAAAGAATGATCGAGCGGTTTGAAAAAGGTATTACTATCGAAGGTTATAAAACTCAACCGGCAAAGGTGAAGCGCTTACAGCTTACAAAGATCAGTATGGTGATCAAAGAAGGTCGCAACAGACAGATCAGAAAAATGATCTCAAAAGTCGGGAACAATGTTTTAGAGCTTAAACGAGTAAGAGTAAATAATCTAAGACTCGGTGGACTAAAAGAAGGTGAATACCGCAACCTGACCAAGTGTGAAATCAAGGATTTAATGTCAGACTAGAAAACAAAGCGAGGAGTAACAACTAATATGATCAAAGTAAAGAAATCAAACGGTGAATTAGAAGAATTCTCGAAGGAAAAACTTGAAAAGTCTCTTAGAAATGCTGGAGCAAATGACCAGTTAATTGATGAAATTATTAAGGATATAAACTCTTGGATGATCGACGGTGTTACCACGAAGAAAATTTATAAAGCTGCTTTCAGGCACCTTTACCGAAGACAGGATCATTCGTCCCTCAGGTATAAATTGAAACAGGCTATCATGGAGCTTGGACCAACCGGTCATCCTTTCGAAACATTTATCGGAAAAGTTCTCGAAAAGCAGGGGTATGATACTGAGGTCGCTCTAGTGATAGACGGTTATTGTGTAACTCATGAAGTTGATGTAATAGCTACTAAAGACAATGAGCAGTATATCGTTGAATGTAAGTATGGACAAAGCTCTGATAAATCTGTAAGCGTACAAGTACCTTTATATGTGCATTCCCGTGTAAATGATATAATTCGAAAAAGAGAGAAAATGAAGGAATTCGACGGCTATGTATTTCACGGTATGGTAGCCACCAATACACGCTTTACTCACGATTCTATGACATTTGCAAAGTGCAGCGGTCTTTACCTTCTCGGCTGGGATTATCCTGAAGGTAACGGACTTAAAGATATAATTGACAGAGAGAGGATATATCCTATTACAATACTACACTCCCTTACAAAATCTCAGAAAGAATTACTTTTCAATAATGGTATAGTATCTTGTGATCAGATCATAGAGTCCCCTCATGTCCTCGATCAGCTTGAACTTTCTATTCTTAAAACAGATAAGATTCAACAGGAAATAAGAAGTATATGCAATTTTTCCGGATAAAAATGATCCAGTTCTACAGGATATAAAGCAAATTCCTTACTGTCAAGTTCTGAGAAATAATGCAATATTTTTCTAAAATTATCTATTGCTTTAGAACAACAATAAGCTTATATATGAGCGATCCTGATTTGATCAAGGGATCTATAAACTAAATATAGGAGTATCTGTTGAAAAGAACCGTATCCGTGTTAATATTTTTAATCCTTACCAGCTTTTCTTTCTCTATAACAATGAACGATCACGGTAACTTCGTCACTGAAGATAACAGCGAGAATATTCAGTTGATCAGTGAAGATCAAAAAATTCAACTTGATGACAAAGTTTTCTATTTCAAAGATAACAACCTTTACCTGAACGATAACATTATAGCAAAACTAAGAGATTTCTTTAAGATAATAGCGAACAGAGATGAAGTTTATGTTGTAACAAGAAACACTATCTTCAATTTTTCCGAATTTGATCTAAAACCTATGATCACATTTCAGGACCAGATTTATGATATAGCTTATAACAACGGTGATTTCCATGTTTCACTCAAAAATAGTATCCTGAACGGATATAAATTTACTCATAATGTGGTCTCGGAAAACAAAAAGGTTTCAAGAGTCGGTTTTACCATACTCAAGCTGAATAAGGATCAGTCAAAAAACACTGCTGATACATCTGTTTATAAGAAAAATCAAAGTAACGTGATTTTATAGGATCGATCTTTCTGTTTCGATCTCAATGATAACAACATTTCAATAATTTTTTATTTGTATAATCTATTTGATAAATTAATATTTTAAAACTATATTTACACACTTATATATATAAACAGTGTAATGAAGTTCATTTTGGAGTCAGAATGTGTGGAATAGTAGGTTATATCGGTAAGAAAGATTGTGTAAGTTTTTTGATCGAAGGACTCAAAAGAGTAGAATACCGTGGATATGATTCCGCAGGAATAGTGGTTCTTGACGAAAGTTCATCATCGATACACATAAAAAAAAGTGTCGGTAAAATAATAGATCTTGAAAAAAAGATCGATAATAGAGATATCGGCAATTTGGGTCTTGCTCACACAAGATGGGCTACTCACGGTGAGCCCAGTATGGAAAATTCCCATCCGCATATCTCGAACAATAAAAAAATATATCTAGTTCACAACGGGATCATAGAGAATTACATTTCATTACAGAAAAGATTGGAAGCTAAAGGTTATAAATTCTACTCAGAGACAGATACAGAGATCCTGGTAAATCTTATTGAAAGTTACTATACTGATGATATCGAACTTGCTGTAAAAAAAGCTCTTTTTGATGTTAAGGGAACATACGGCATCGGCGTTTTACACGTTGATGAGCCTGATAAATTGATCGTCGCAAGACTGGGTTCCCCTCTACTCATCGGGATCGGTGAAAATGAAAATTATTTTGCTTCTGACCCTGCATCTGTAATTTCAAAAACTGATGATGTGGTCTATCTTGATGATAAGGAGATCGGTGTAATATACAAGGACCGGGTCGTTCATAAGAATCTCGAAGATGAGATTATCACAAAGAACATAGAGAAGATAGATATTGATGTTCAGGAGATAGAGAAAGATGGATATGAACATTTTATGCTCAAAGAGATATTCCAGCAGCCAAGGACACTTATTGATACAATGAGAGGACGGATCATCCTTGACGAAGGAACCACTAACCTTGGTGGTCTCAGACAGCATCCTCAAGTTTATAATGCGCTTATCAAAGCTGAAAAAATTTATATAATCGCATGTGGAACAAGCTGGCATAGTGCCTTGATCGGTGAATATATGATCGAAGAGTATGCAAAAATACCTGTTGAAGTGGAATATGCATCAGAGTTCAGATACAGAGATCCAATTATTTCAGAAAAAACTGTTGTTATCGCTATTTCTCAATCCGGTGAAACAGCAGATACTTTAGCAGCTTTGAAAGAGGCTAAAAGAAAGGGCGCATACACCATCGGATTATGCAATGTTGTGGGATCAACCATATCTAAAGTTACAGATGCAGGTGTTTACCTTCATGCAGGACCTGAGATCGGAGTAGCTTCAACAAAAGCTTTTACATCACAGGTAATGGCACTTGCTTTGATAACCGTTGACATTGCAAGGCATAAGGATATGTCATTCAGAGAAGGTTACAAAATAGTTAAAGAAATGAAACTTTTGCCTACACTGATAAACTCTATTCTGGATAACTCCATGGTCGTAAAAGATATAGCACTGAAATTTAAAGATGCAAAGAATTTTCTGTATCTTGGTAGGGGATTTAACTTTCCAGTAGCTTTAGAAGGTGCATTAAAACTCAAAGAGATATCATATATTCATGCTGAAGGATATCCTGCAGCGGAAATGAAACATGGGCCTATTGCTTTGATCGATAAGGATATGCCGGTAATTTTCATTGCCATAAAAGATGCCATTTATGATAAGGTCATAACTAATATGAAAGAAGTCAAAGCCAGAAACGGGGTAATCATTACTATCGCAAGCTATGGAGATGAGGAAATTGAAAGTATCTCAGATTATGTTATAAAAATTCCTGACACAACAAATCTATTAATGCCTATTCTTACGGTCATACCTCTCCAATTATTAGCTTATTATATCGCTGTTGAAAAAGGATTTAATGTTGATATGCCCAGAAATTTGGCAAAAAGTGTTACAGTAGAGTAACCCGGGGAAAAATATGAAAAATATTATACTTACACTTCTATTAATTATACCAACGCTTTTTTCTATTGATCTGGAAGAAAAAATTAAGATATCATATGATTCTGGTTATTATCAGAGAGTTATTGATTTAACTGAACGTTTAGATAAAAATTCTTTAAATTATGATGAATTCATGATGTTCCGAGGTGTTTGTTATTATGAAGTTGCTGAATATCGTAAAAGCAGAAAAACACTTTCAGAATTATTAGATCATTCCCCCTATTTTGATCAAAAAGACATCGTAAGATACTATATTGCACTTAGTGAATTAAAACTGCAGAACAATACAACTGCCACTAACATTCTGGTAGATCTGCTTAACTCAAGCAACAGTGAACTTGCAAGGAATTCCAAAGAAATTCTTTATGCTGTGATCAAATTATTACTATCAGATGATGATTACATTGAACTTTCTGAAAAGATCTTCAACAAAGACATATTAAAAGAACTTGCTAATGCCGGAAATTCAATAAAAATTCTTGTAGTTTTACCTTTGACCGGAGAAGATAAGGATGTAGGAAACGACATTCTGAACGGAATAAAATATGCCGTAAGTAAAATTTCTTTGAAGAATGATAAAACTGTAAAACTCGATATAGTAAATTCTGAAAGCAACATTACAACAATGGTAAAAAAGGTCACAGAAAGGATCGAATCTTCAAGATACAACCTCATCATTGGGGAGTTACGGTCCAACGCAACTTCTGCTCTGGCCGGAATAGCTTCGGTAAAAAAGATACCTCTAGTATCTCCAACTGCTTCAATGAGGAATATCTCATCCATTTCAAAAAATATTTTCCAGTTGAACACGACATCTTATACTTTAAGCAGGAAGATAGCTGAATATGCCGTTGATTCATTGAACTTTAAAACTTTCGGAATACTTGCACCTCTTAATTCTGATGGTAAAGAATCAGTTGCAGGTTTCACTGATGTTATCCTTGAGAGAGGATGCGGTATTATCGGAACTGAATGGTATTACGATGCCTCAAATCTGAGTAAACAGCTTCTCCGGTTCAGAGAGAATATCTGTATTATAGATTCTCTTGATGTCGAAAAATATATGTCGGATGATTCCATCAAAACAGTTCCTGTAGGTGTTATTGATGCTTTCTTTTTACCTGTTGAAAATAAGGACGTTCAATCAGTTCTGCCTCAAATGGCATTCTATAATTTTACCGGTCGATTTCTGGGAACTTATGGATGGGATGACAATAAAACTCTTACAAAACTAGCTGAGAATGCTGACAGTCTCATCTTTATAAAAGAAAGCAGTTATAATGTTGATAACCCGAAGTACAACGACTTTGTATACAAATTCAGAAGTGACAATAAAAGAAATCCGAAGAAGATGGAGATCAATGGTTACTCTGTAATGGAAATGATACTGAATTTATTGAATACAAATGATAAATTATCGATCAGGAGAATTCTTCAAAACACAAAGGAGTATAAGGCTATTTATGGGGATATTATCTTCGATGAAGAAAGATCTAATATTGCTTCAGACCTTTTCACTTTCCTGAGAAGAAAAGGAATCAAAAATCTTCAATTTTCTGATAACATAGCTGAAAATATTTTTGCTGAAGCAGAAAAATATTATAACCTGGGATACGTATATAATGTTAAACACAATGATTCTCTGGCAGTTAAAAATTTCCTTATCTCTTTAACCAAATATGAAGACCTTAACTCAAATGATGATATCGGATTCGTACCAAAAGAAAAATTCACAGATCTCTATAATAAAATAGCTGATTCGTTTTTCAATTTTAAAAGATATCGAAGAGCAGTAGCTTTTTATGACACTCTGTTGCTTGAGGATTCTTTAAATATAGATATCAAGTTCAAAAAGGCTAAAGCTGTAGCAAAATATGATCCTGAATCTGCATTAATAGTATTCAAAGAATTGTCCAATCATCCAAAGTACTACTCAGAGAGTTTATTTGAGACAGCAAATATATATTACAGAAGGATCGATGAAGAAGGTCAATTTATTCCTAAAGACAGGAAAATAGCAATGAACCTGTATAACAGATCTGCAGAACTGGGCAATAAAAATGCTTTAAAATTTCTCGAAAATCTTCTTAGGGAGAAAGAGGAAGAAGAAAAAAATGAAAAAATAATTGATTGGTAAAATGGAGTTAAATAATGTCTGAAACAACATTAGATAAGATAGTTTCCCTCGCTAAAAGAAGAGGATTTGTATATCCTGGTTCAGAAATTTACGGAGGTTTAGCAAATACCTGGGATTACGGACCTCTTGGAGTAGAACTTGTCAAAAATATCAAACATGCATGGCGTAGAAAATTTATAATTGAAAGAACTGATATGGTTGAACTTGATTCTGCGATACTTCTTAATCCTAAAGTATGGGAGGCTTCTGGTCATGTTAGCGGTTTTTCAGATCCTTTAATGGATTGTAAAAATTGCAAATCAAGAGCGAGAGCTGATAAATTGATCGAAGAATGGAATGAAAATAACAATACAGAGCTATTTCCAGAGAACTGGGCAGGTGAACATACAACAACAAATGAGCTATTTGATTTCATTAACTCGAATAACATTGTGTGTCCAAAGTGCGGTAAGATAGATTGGACTGAACCTAAAGCTTTTAATTTAATGTTCAAAACTGAGCAGGGAGTTATTGAAGGGGAAGGAGCTCAAATATATCTTAGACCTGAGACAGCTCAGGGAATTTTTATTAACTTTAAGAACGTTCAAACTACAAGTAGAAAAAAAGTACCTTTCGGGATCTGTCAGATAGGAAAATCATTTAGAAATGAGATAACTCCCGGAAACTTTATTTTCAGAACAAGAGAATTCGAACAGATGGAAATGGAATTTTTCTGTAAGCCTGGAACTGAACTTGAATGGTTCGATTTCTGGAAAGATTTCACATATAATTGGTTTATCGGCCTTGGAGTTAAAAAGGAAAATCTCAGAATGAGGGATCATGAAGCTGATGAACTTGCTTTCTATTCAAATGCAACAACAGATGTGGAATATAGATATCCTTTCGGATGGGGTGAACTCTGCGGTATTGCATCCAGAACAGATTATGACCTGAAACAACACATTGAACTTTCAGGTAAAGACCTTTCATACTTTGATGAAGCTGAAAAAGAAAAATACGTACCATTTGTAATAGAACCTTCCCTGGGAGTCCAGAGAACTGCATTGATCATACTGAATGATGCTTATAACGAAGAAGTGATCAATGAAAATGATACCCGTGTCGTTTTAAAATTACATCCTGCTCTTGCCCCTTATAAAATAGCTGTACTACCTCTTGCGAAAAAATTAAATGATGATGCTAAAAAAGTTTATGATGAACTTGTAACAAAATTAGGATGGAATATTGATCTTGATGCTGTTGGAAGTATCGGCAAAAGATATAGAAGACAGGACGAGATCGGAACACCGTATTGTATCACTTTTGATTTTGATTCTTTAGAGGACAATTCTGTAACTGTCAGAGATAGAGATTCTATGGCACAGGAAAGAGTCAAAATTGAAGATCTTCTCCACTATTTCATTCAAAAATTCATTTATTAGATTTTGGTGGTGATTTGAAAGATAGTATAAAAAAATATCAGCATAAAAAAGATCATCCGTATTTAAAAAAAATGTATCGGATACTTAAGTATTATTTTTTGCTGATGGTCAGAAAAGAAGACCCGCCTGAAAGAATTGCCCATGGCCTTGCTATGGGTATATTCGTTGGCTTTTTACCAATAATACCATTGCAAACTGTAACAGTTCTTGTGCTATGCACTTTCTTTAAAACAAATAAACTAGCCGGTATTGTAGGTACTAATATTTTTACAAACCCTCTAAATGCATTAGCAACATTTTACGGAGTACATTTTCTGGGAAGGATATTTATTTTGCATGACTTCACTTATGAAGTGTTCAAAAACCTGTTCGTAAAAATTTCAGTTCATAATATTGCTGTTTTCGGCAAAGACCTTCTGACTTTATTTTATATGGTCACAATCGGTGGCATTATCATGGGTATTATCACTTATCCGATAGTTTACTTTTTGACTTACAAATATATTGTAAGAAAAAGAAATAAGATCAAGCACCAGAGAAAACTGAAGTTCTTACAAAAGAACGAACTAACTGATTAATCATCGATAAATTTAATATCATCACTTTTTTTCATAAATTTTTTTAAAAGTTTGATCTCATCAAAATCAGTCTTTTCTAACTTACTCCTGTCCATATTCAAAGCTTTTAAAATATATTCACCTGTATAAGCATCAGTAGTGATCCTGGTAACTTTACTTGATGTCTTAGCTGTGAAAATACTGTCATACTCAGCTGGATTCACAGATAAGGTAACGATCTTGTTCTTATATGGAAAGATACTGAGGTATTCAATATAATTGACATCACCTTTACTAAGACCTCTGAAATTATTTATTATCGCGGTATCAGTATTGAACTTCTCCATACAATAAATATGTAACAATGCTTTTAATTCCTCGGTAGAAAACTCTCTTGAAGTTTCAGCAATTATCCTGTTGGGATCATCTTTTTTCTTCAGCTCTTTAAAATCAGCACTGACAACTTCCCCGTTAAGCTTTTTAACAGCTGAATAATAAGTGTTCTGAAGCTTTCTATCTTTTTTCTCAGCATTTATATACTGAACAACTATAGCTGTCGGATCCTCAACAAGATTTACCTGTACGTATCCACCGGGACAGAACAAATTTGGAAATGTGATTGATCCGGTATTAATGGCTAAAGGAACTTTCTCATCACCATATGAATTAAATACCTGAAAAATATGAGTAGTGGCAGATAGAACAAGGTCTACTTTATCTAAAGTAATATCCAATTGTTCCTTGGGTAGATTATTCAACCAGTAACCCATTCTTGAATGAGCAGCAGCAATGATTATATCCTTATCACTTTTTTCAATACTGTTAAGGACATCTACAAGATACTTTTTTGATTCATCGGGAAATGCAACTGATTCGTCTGAAGGTGAATCGGGAAAGAACAGGGAAATTAAGTGAACCGTATAATCTTTAACTTTAATTTTTGCGTAATATTCTGAACCTTCTTTAGTAAATTTAACATTCTCTCTTTCTCTGATATCAGTAAGTTCAAACAATTCTTTTCCTTTACTTCTGTCAGCTTGCGATTCACCGTAGAATTCATTTTCACCATCTGCAAGAACAGGATAAAAATGTCTATACCACCATTTATCTTCTTTCAGGAAATCAACGAACTGATTCTTCCATCCTCTTTTAACATGGTCTCCAAGACCTATTACAAATTCAGATTTTGTTTCTTTTATCCATTTATCCATCCTTTCGAATTCTTTCTTATTCAAGGCGTCGCCTTTATTGTCACTCATAATTGCAAATGAGAATACACTCATGCTGTCAAGCTGGGCAATAGAAGTAATATCTTTAAATGGTTTACAAATTAGTTGGTTTATGATTAACGCTAAGATAATTACTGCAAATCTCCTAAACATTATTTACTCCTGCTGTTGTTATTTGTAAGGTACGCAGATCTTAGCCCCCTACATTTACATTGTCTATTGTAGATTATTTCTGTAAATTTGTTCTTATTCGTATAAAATCGCAATTAAATTTAAAAGAAAATTATGAATACAAAACAATTCATTGAAAACATTCAAATACTGAGAGAAGAGTATAAAAATTGGAATGCACCTATAGTTACATTGATCTCTGTCCAAACAAAGGATCCTTACAAAGTATTAGTCTCAACTTTATTATCTCTGAGAACAAAAGATGAAGTAACCGCTCAGGCATCATACAAGATCTTTGAGAAAGCTGACACTCCTGAAAAAATGATTAAGCTTCACGAAGAAGAAGTAAGAAAACTTATTTACCCCGTTGGGTTTTACAAACAGAAATCAAAAACTCTTATTGAAATTTCACAAATACTCATAGATAAATATGGTTCTAAAGTACCTGACTCACTGGATGAACTGCTTAAATTCAAAGGTATTGGTAGAAAGACTGCCAATCTTGTACTTTCGTTAGGATACGGGCAGGATACTATATGTGTTGACACTCATGTTCACAGGATTTCAAACCGCTGGGGAATTCATAATACCAAAGATCCTGAGGAAACTGAATTTTCTCTGATGGAGAAGATACCTAAAAAGTACTGGAGTGAGATCAATGATCTTCTTGTTGCTTTCGGGCAAACAATCTGCCGACCAATAGGCCCAAAATGTGAACTCTGCAAAGTAAAATACTGCCCCGTCAGGAAGAAATAATAGTTTCCTTAACTTTTTCTTGATCCCGATAAATCGGGATGATTACTTTTGGTCATGCAAAAGTAATAAGAATAATACAAAAAAGACGCTTAAAAGCGTCTTTTTTCGTAATATTTCTAAAAGTAATTAATTCGTAGGAATCTTAAATCTCCAGATATTATAGTGATGAGGAAAAGAAACTCTGTCCGATGAGAAGTAGATATATCCGTCGGTAGACCAATATGGTGCAAAATCCTCAGATGTATTCTTTGTATGACACATTGCAGCCCCTCCATCAGCACTAATTGTATAAATATCAGTATCAGGTTTATATTCAGAATAAGATTGATATACGATACTCTTACCATCTGGACTCCAGTTCGGCATAGTTGCATAACCCTGATCTCTGTTCGTCAGTTGCAACGGCATCGCTCCATTTATTCCCATTACCCATATACAACCTATAATATTTTCATCAGCATCCAGTTCGTATGAAACATATACTATTTTTGTTCCATCAGGAGATATCTTTGGATAACTGCCTCTTCCTAACAATTTAGTATCATTTGTTTCGATGTTTTTTAACCACAACTTATTATCCCTGATAAACTCCTCATCATATACAACAGCATCATAGGTTTCACTTGTTTCTTCAGCAAGTGATAACGGAGGGACACCCTGCTCATAAACAACGAATTTACCATCAGGAGACCATGAAGGATTATATTCATTATCTGTTGTATGTGTTACCTGTGTTTTAGCATGGTCCTTAAATGCATCCACGTAATAAATATCAAAATTGTCTCTGTCCCAGTATTGAAAAACGATCTGATTTGTAGCATTGCATAAATTAGGAAAAAGAAAGTAATTCTGAGGACCGGTAGTTTTTTCAGAAACTCTGTTTGAGAAAACATAATCCTTCAAAGAGATATTATATGATTCACTTTCCTCATCCCATACGTTAAAGACAATATTTTTCTTATTATCTCCCCCGTTTGAGAACATCACACTTTTATCACTATTAGTTACTAATGCCAATTCTTCAAGATATTCTCCATCAGACAGCAGTACAAATCTCTCTGCAGAACATCCTACAAGCATTAAGCTTGCTACTATTAAATAAATTATACTTTTCATAGCCATTTCCTAATTTTTGTTAGCTTCAAATCATACTTAAGCTAATTTATTTTTCAAAAAAACGCAATAAATATTTCTCATGGAGTGGTATTGCAGAATATTTAAAATTACCTTTTCAGGATATCAAGATCGTTCTGAGGAACTCTATTAATATTACTTTTTTCCTCATTAACTTTTGGGCTGATCTTTGGTAATTTACCTGAATAAATTGATTTATGAGCCGGATCTTTATCGATCAGAAAATTTATATAAGTTGTATCAGGTACTAATGCAAAAATCTCTGCTAATGCAAAATAATTATTTTTAAAAAAAGTTTCCTGATCGTATTTTTCATTAGAACTCAGAATACTATAGATCGGCTCGACAAAGTATTCGGCTCTTTTTGATCTGCCGGTGTTTATAAAATATGTAGCATTATAGATAAAAGCATTCAATTTTCTTTGCCTGATGTTGTTATTTAATTTTATATCATTTATAATATCCAGTCTTTTATTCCAGTTCTTTCTTTCCTGGGCACTGTTTAGAAGATTTTCAAACTCATATATCTGGAGATAATAATATTCACCTTCCAGCTTGAAATTTTTCTGATCAGTATACGATAATCTGTCAAAATTCTCACCTAAGATCAGATATCCGTAAAATCTCAAAATATTTTCTATTGATGAAGGTACTTTACTGTCCAGATCAGGTTCAAGATTTACATCCAGGCTGAACACTACATCCTGCTCGTTATAATATATATCCTTTTTTAGAGGAACACTGACTCTGTTTTTTGTTATCAACCCACTGCTTATAGTGATCATTCCTTCGAATTTACCTTCACTTGTTGATTTTTCAATGTTCAGGTTGATATTTGTACTTATTCCTTCAAAGTCATTATGAGGGAATTTCCAGTCATACGTATTTAGTTTGTCTTCAAGCAGTTTATTATATGCAGTCAGTTTATCCCTCATATCTTTATCAGCTTTCAAATATATTGTTCTAAGCGTAAATTCAATTGATTGAGAGAAAGTAACACACATAATTGTAATGATAGATATGAGAAATAATTTCTTCATTTATGTCCCTGATTTTTTCTGAGTTATCATTTCTTTTGCTATTCTCTTAATATTTTCTTTAGTAAATCCAGTCATATTCAGTAATTCTTCAGGTTTACCTGAAGTTAAAAATCTATCTTCAACAGCAATTAATTTATACAATACATCTAAATTATTCATAGCTATGACTTCTGAAACTGCAGTTCCAAGCCCCCCATAGATCTGATGCTCATCTATGACCAGTATTCCCTTAGTTTCCATAGCTGCTTTTATGATAGCATCATTATCAAGGGGTTTTATTGTATGGAAGTTCAGAACTCTGATACTATATCCTTCATTGATAAGTTCCTCAGCAGCCTGTAAAGCTTTGTACAGGATCGGTCCTGAGGATATAAATGTAAGGTCTTTACCCTTTAATAATTCATTTGCCTCTCCAACAACGAACCGGTCATTCTTTTTTGTAAATACTTCTGTAGATTCTCTAACGAATCTGATATATACCGGACCTTTTAAATTATCAGCTGCTAATGTTGCCTTTACTGCCTCATTATAGTCACAGGGATTCAGTATGGTCATATTAGGAAGAACTCTCATCAGTGCAATATCCTCAAGCATTTGATGGGTCGGACCATCTTCCCCTACTGTAATCCCGGTATGCATACCGGCAAATTTCACATTCAAGTTTGAATAACAGACAGTAGTTCTTATTTGATCAAATGCTCTACCGGCTAAAAATGCAGCATAGGTCGATATGAAAGGAGTTGTGCCATTTAAGCTGATCCCGGCTGCTATACCTACTAAGTTCTGTTCCGCTATACCAACATCAACAAAATGGTCGGGATACCTATCCTGAACCAGTGATGTCGTTGTAGATTTTGCCAGATCTGCATCAAGAACTAATATATCTTTATTTTGATCCAGCAACCTGATAAGTGCTTCAGAATAACCAAATCTGGTCGCGATCTTTTCTATTGACTGTCCGGTATCAAATTTCAATTTCCAGTTGCTCCATAGCTTTGATATACAATTCTTTATTCAGTGGTTTTCCATGCCATTCTGCCTTATCTTCCATAAATGATATACCTTTGCCTTTAATTGTTTTTCCAATTATTACTAATGGCTTGACGCTATCTGCCCCTGAATTTAATGTTTTAATGATCTCATCAATATTATGACCGTCGATCACTCTTGTATTCCAGTTAAAAGCTTTCCATTTAGCTTCCAGTGGTTCAATTCCGTTCACTTCTGAAACTTTACCATCTATTTGAAGATCGTTCCAGTCTACAAATGCAACGAGGTTATTCAAATTATTATTTCCTGCAAACATTGCCGCTTCCCAATTTTGACCTTCCTGTAATTCTCCGTCACCCATGATTACGTAAGTAATGTTTGACATCATTTTTTTCTTGAATGATAAAGCCAATCCGCAACCAATAGATAAACCCTGACCCAACGAACCGGTTCCAACCTCAATCCCGGGAGTTTTTATGTTTGGATGCCCTTCAAGGTCAGAATTTAACTTTCGTAAACTAAGTAAATGTTTTACAGGAAAATATCCGGCTCTTGCAAGTACTGAATAGAGAACCGGAGCGGCATGTCCCTTTGATAGAATAACCCTATCCCTCTCTTGCCAATCTGGATTGTCTGGATCGTGTTTCAATTTCTCGAAATACAATGCGGTTAAAAATTCCACAAGGCTCAATGAACCACCCAAATGTCCCGAACCCGCTTCAAATATCATATTAACTATATCTTTTCTTATATTATTAGCTAGAATTTTCATTCAATTTCTTTCATCTGATAAAAATATTTTTTTTACATTGATTAATTTAGCACTCCCGGCAACAATAGTCAACATTTAAACATCGTTTCTTTCTTGATATTATTAAACATATTGTTTATAATTTGCTGACTAATATAATTATTATCGGAAAAATATGGTTGATCTTACACCTCGGGATATAGATATTGACCAGAGAACAGCTAATATCTTAATAGTTGACGATGAAGAACTGACGTTAAATTCATTGAGAATGATCCTTGAAAGATATTTTACTGTTTTCACAACTCTGGATCCAACAGAAGTAGCTTTAATAATAGAAAATAATGACATCGATCTGCTCATATCAGATGAAATGATGCCTGGAATGAGAGGTTGCGAACTTGTTGAAAAGATTCATAATGAACATCCTGATATAACCAAGATCATTTTGAGTGGGAACTCTGATAAAAAAGATATTGTAAGAGCTGTAAATAAAGGCCACATCTTTTCTTTTCTTTTTAAACCTGTTGACGCAAGTCAGCTGATACAGGTGATCAATCAGGGATTAGAGCATAAAAAAATGAAAGAAAAGATCAAACTGCAGAACCTGGTGCTTGAAAGAACAAATGAAACATTGATCCAGGATGTATTAAAAAAATCTTCTAAGATAAATGAGATGGAAAAATTCTATGAAATTGGAAAATTTTCCGCATCAATCGTTCATAATCTTAACAGCCCTTTGCAAACCCTGATCACAGGTTATCAGTTACTTGAAGATGAAATAAATAAAAATTCTGATATACAACCACAAATTAAGACCATAATGCAGTTAATTGATGAAAGTTTTATTAAGATGGAAGAAATGATAAGGAGCATCACTCTAACTGCTAAAGATGCCAACCTTGTTAAGAATATACCTGTCAGCTTAAATGATGTAATAATCACTCTGGTGGATAAGTTTACTTTTAAATTAAAATACTCTGATAAGATCAACTTTTACACTGATCTTGATGGTAGCTTACCCAATATTCTGGGAATTAGAGTACATTTTGATCAAATATTTTCCAATTTAATAAAAAATGCTATCGATGCTGTTTCAGATTCAGAAGAAAGATCAATTTCAATTAAGAGTTTTAGTAAAAATGACAGGATTTGCACCATTATCGAAGATACCGGTTGTGGTATCAGTGAGAAATATATTAATAAAATCTTTGAGACCGGATTTACCACAAAAGAATTTGGGAAAGGTTCAGGTTTGGGACTAATGATAACAAAACAAATGGTCAATTCTTACAAAGGTGAAATATCAGTGATGTCAGAATTAGGTAAAGGTTCATCCTTCCTGATATGTTTTCCTAAGTAAATGCAAATAAAATGATGACAGATATTATAATAGCTTTCGAATCATTAGGACATAATGTTTTTAGATCTTTTCTTACTACACTTGGGATCATTTTTGGTGTGGCAGCAGTTATTTCAATGATGTCAATAAGTGAGGGAGCCAAGAAAGAGCTGATCGATCAGATCAAACTACTTGGATTAAATAATGTTATTATTGACAATATCGCTAAAGATGATTTCATTGATGGTGATATATCAAAAAATTTATCCCGGGGATTAACAACAAAAGACTCGCACATTATTTCAAGTACACTCTCTAAATCGATTGTCATTTCTGAGATCTACTCAACTGTAGATGTTACAATGGGAACAGCGATCTCAAAGACCGATATAATTGCAACAAATGAGAATTTTCTCAAGATCAAAAATATTCTATTGAGAAATGGCAGATTTTTTAATAGTGATGATAATCTTAACTTTAAGATGGTTTGTGTTATCAGCGATAAGATCGCTAATAAATATTTTATCGGAGAAGATCCGATCGGAAGGTCAATAAAGATCTATGATCAGAGATTTAATATCATAGGAATATTCAGATCCAGATCCGGTTCTGACAAATCAACTGATAAAATAAAAATTGCAAGCAACGAGAACGCCATCATAATACCTTTGAACACTATGATAAAACGTCACGGTAAATCTCCACATGAAGCAAATGTCGACAGAATTACAGTTCAAACTCAAAATGATGATAATGTTTTCAAACTTTCTGAAGTGATCGGATCTATATTAAAAAGGATCCATAACGACCAGAAGGATTATAAGATAATACTTCCGAGAGAATTATTATCACAGGCACAGAAAACTCAGCAGATCTTTAATATCGTAATGGGAACAATAGCTTCTATTTCATTACTTGTGGGAGGTATCGGCATCACCAATATTATGCTGGCAAATGCATTGGAAAGACGAAAGGAGATTGGTCTTAGAATGGCTGTTGGTGCTACAAAAAGATCTATTACCATTCAATTTTTATCTGAAGCAGGAATGATCAGTCTGATCGGTGGTGTTCTTGGCATCATTCTTGGAATAATAATGACATATGCAATTTCTAAATACGCTGAATGGGATACAAGTGTAACGTTTGTATCAATTATTGTTTCTTTTGTTGTATCAGTATCTGTTGGTTTGATATCAGGATTTTTACCGGCCAGAAAAGCCGCAAATATGAACCCTATCGAAGCATTGCATTACGAATAAAGTTAGAATTTAACTTCCGGATATCTTTATCTGAATCTTCCTTCTTCTTGGTCCATCATACTCACAAAAATATATACCCTGCCAAGTGCCTAGAACTAATTCACCATCTTTAAGAATTACAGTCACACTACTGCCTGTCAATGTTGATTTAATATGAGCTGATGAATTCCCTTCTACATGCCTGAAATCCATTGAATCAAATCCGAATGAACTTAACCCGTGAATAATATCTGTCCTGACATCAGGATCCGCATTTTCATTTATCGTGATACCTGCTGTTGTATGTGGTACAAATATCGTAATAATACCATTCATTATCCCTGACTCAACCACCGCATCCCTGACAGTATGAGTAATATCTATAAACTCTTCGCGTAAATTTGATCCTATTTCTTTTTCTATGAACATAATTTATTTCCCCCTTATAGTAATATATAAATTTTGGTCTTTGATTCAAGATAAATAATTTTACATATGAACTATAAATAAAATTTCTTGATAATTTCAATAATTTAATATATTTTGATTTTGTACTTACTAATTCTAACATCTGCAACTATAGGTTAAATGGGAAAAAAGAGAGTTATATATACCCCTGAATTTAAAAAAGAAGTATGTGAATTTGCTTTGCACAGTAATATCAGCAATGCATCAAAATTTTATAATTTAAACAGGATAACAGTATCAAAATGGATCAGGAATTTTGATCTTTTAGGAGAGGACAGCTTTACCTACAGAAAGAAAAGAGAAGATAGACAAAAAGTAAAACTTGATCAGAAAACCATATTAAAAATAAAAAAAATAAAAGATAGATCTCCCGGATTAACAAACGCTGAAATTAAAGAAAAACTCAACCTTGATTGTGATGTTTCACTGATCTCTAGAAAACTTGGTAAATTAAAAAATAACGTGAATAAAATAAATGAAGTTAGTTTTTTAAATATATATATCAATGTGCTTTCTCAAACAGTTAAATACGGTGAAGTTTATTCTCTTTATCAAATAAACATAACAGACAATAATTCAAACAATCATTTTATTGGATTCAGCTCTTTCAAGGATAATACTAACTTATGTGTTTTCATGGATTATATCCTTTCTAACATTCAGGGACTGGAGCAATTTAAAAATATATCGAAAATCAAAACTAACCTGGAATCTTTGGATCAACAGGGTAATAAAATAATATTTAACAGATTTATCAAAGATAAATACGGTGTTGATCTGGAGTTTATATCAAAACCGAAATTTCCAAAAAACTCTAAATTAGATTATGTAAAATCTTACGGGATTGAAGATCTTTTCCATGAAACATATAAAAAGCTTATTACTGAAAAAAGCATTCAGGAACTAGAAAGCAACTTTATTATTCCACCCATCTTTATTGATGACTTCATTCAGGATGCAAATAAGATCATCAGTTTTAACAACTACTGGAATGTTATTTCATTACCAAAATACCAAAGAAATATTTTAACAAGTGTTATCGAAGAAATTGAAAAACTGGGAGATATGGCAAAGATAAGCTTTGATTTTGAAAATGCACTTGAATTGTATAACAAAGTATATTTAACATCATTAAGCTGTGAAAATGTTGATGAATTAAAAGCAAATTCTTTACTGAAACAGGCTGACATTTATTATCATCTGGATAATTTTAGCTTATCTAAAGAATTTTATAATAATAGTCTCATTATTTATAATAAATTAAAGCTGTATGAATATTCCGCTAAAACCAATTTTTATCTTGGAATGATAAGTTATATATTGGCAAGAACAAAAGAAGCAGATAATTATTTTAATAAGGCGTTAAATGATTTTGAATTAATTAAGGATAAAAACTCTTACTTTGAGTTTCATCAAACTTTCATTACAAAAAACATTAATTCTGGAAATCTGGATAATTCACTAAAATTAACAAATAAACTAATTAAATACTCTAAAAGAACGAACAACAGAACTTTTTTAGCAAAAGGCTATGGTATCCTAGGAAATATATATTACATTCAAGGAGATTTCAGATCAGCAAAATTGAATTATCTACGACAAGAAAAAATCGCTAAAGATACAAATAATGTTGTATTAATAATTCACTCATTGAGAAATTCTCTCTCAATATATATAAACTCGATCAATCCAGATAAAACTAAAATTGATAGATTTCATAAAAAAATAATAGATTTATCTAAAGAAATAAAAAAAGAAAGTTACATAGCAGAATCCAATTATAAAACAGGCCTTTACAACTATAATCAAAATAAATTAAATAATGCTGAAACTCTTTTTAGGTTATCCTGCTCAAAGTATAAATTATATCAAAATAATTACATTTATTTTGAAAATCTGTACTATTTAGGGAAAACTCTTTATCTACTGAGAAAGTATTCTGAATCTATTGAAATTTTAAATGAACTTATCGATCTTTCACACTCATATAATAATCACAAATATCTTATATATTGCTATAACATTCTTGGAAAAATTTACTATAGTATGAAAAAAAGCGAATTATCTATAGATTATTTCAATTCATGCATTGAATTGGGTTTGCTATCAAATAACAATATCATTCTTGCCGGTGTGAATAAAAATCTCGGTAACATATATAAGGAACATAATGAACCGGCACTGGCTCTTCATTACTATTCCGAATCTTTAAAATTTTATAATCTAATGATAAAAAACAACAATAATATGGATCTAAGCAAAGAAATCGAACTTATCAAAAAAGAACTCTCTTTAATAGACTAATATTTTTAGCTACATTTTTTATATAATTGTATACTTTAAGTATCACAAAACGTTGCCCCCTATTTTCATGATCTTTAATTCACTAGATTTAGTTTGTAAACAAAAATAAAGCGAGGTCGATCATGAAAAAATTAGTATTAGTATTTTTGATCCTGGTTACTGTTCTTACCGCACCATTACATGGAAGCTCTGATCCATATCCTGATTGGGATTGGGATGGTACACAATGGATATATGTTGGTTCTGACCCTGAAGACCCATCACCTATGCCACCACCACCGATTAGATAAAGTGATTTATACAAAATAAATTAAACACGGAGAATGTTATGCATCAGCATAATGTAGAAACATATCCTACTAATCATGCAAATAATGTAAATATTGACATTTACAATCTGTATGAAGTAAAAAAATGGTGCCTTGACCTTGAAGTTACCCCTTATGATCTATTCATAGCTTTTAAGAAAGTCGGTACTTCAGTTGAGAAGATCAAAGAGTATTTTAAGAATTAAACTATTAGAAACAAAGGTTTTGATATGTTAATATGACCGATATTCATACCAATGAGGTCTGTGATGAGAAAAGGTAATGATTTTAGAGTATTGCTGGTTGAAGATAATCCTGATCATGCAATAATTGCGAAAATGGCATTAAAAAAAATTGATAAAATTTCTCATGTAGAACATGTTGATAACGGAAAGAAAGCTTTGGATTATTTTTTCGATCCACAATCTTCAGCCAGATTGTTACCCAACTTAACCATATTAGACCTGAATTTACCGGAATTAGATGGTTTTGAGGTTTTAAAAGAGATCCGTAATGATAAAAATTTAAGGAATTTACCGGTTGTGATCCTAACTACATCAAAAAATGAATGTGATGTTAAAAAAGCCTTGGAACTGGGTGTCGCAGAATATTTTATAAAACCGTTGAACATTGACAGACTGACAGAAATTCTTAATTCTATTGATGAGATAAAGAATATATCTAATGATAATCTTAACTGGCGAACGATGAGTTTTATTCGCTGAGGGAATGAAATAGGCTAGATTACTAGTGAAAAATAAAATAAGGAAATAATCGCAACTGAATCAGATATGGGATTATTTTCAGGTACTGCGGGAATATCATTATTTTTGTTTCACTTGTATGATTATTCAAAAAATCAAGAGCACAAAGATACCGCTCAGTTTTTTTTAGAAAAATCTTTTGAGAAAATTAATGCAGGATCTACTATTCCAACTTATTGCAATGAAATAGCAGGTATAGCCTGGACAGTAAACTATCTAGTAAAACACTCCTTTATTGGTGTTGAAAATCTTGAAGTATTAGATGAACTTGATGATTATTTAAACCAATCAATGATGAGTTATATTAATAACAACAGTTTTGATTTCTTACATGGTGCAAGCGGTATCGCTTTATATTTTACTTGCAGAGCTAATACTAATCCCAAAATAATTGATTATCTCAAGAAATATACTGAGTTGCTTAATAAATATTGTATCTATGACCCTTATACTGAATCTGCAAAAATGATCTCGACTGTGCAGGATGGGAATGAACAGTTAAATATCGTCATATTATTAGAGGAACATTTTAATATCACATATTCATCCTTGAGAAAGAGATTTAAAAAATGTACTGACATTCCTCTACTTACTTATAGAGAGAATTTAATACTCGATGCTCTAAGAAGGAAATTGATCGATAATAAATGCCTTTCTATTATGCATGAATTCGGGTTTAAGTATGAATCTCATTTTGCAAAATGGTTTAGAAAACATACTGGATTAAATCCTTCAGAATTTAAAGAACGTTACGATAACAAATAATTTTTCTTTTTATTCTATATCAATACATCTTCATTGTCAAAATGTATCCGTGGTAATACTTGCACCGCTTCTAAATAGGATATATATTAACATTTAATTACTGGTCTCATCGACCATAGTTTAGGTTGCAGGTATTTATTCCTGCAACCAAGGTGTAAATCATTGTGAGATCACTTAAACCTAATGGCCTTGTAGGGAAATAAAAAAATAAAGGAGAAAAAATGAAAAAGCTAAAATTGAACAAAGAAACTATCGCAAATTTAAACAGCGATATGATGAAAAATTTGAGAGGTGGGAATGACAGTGAACAACCTACTTTGTACACATGTAGACCTGTAAATACTTGCGGGAACAACTACACATGTAATGGTTATGCAACCTGTACTGGTCTAACTTGTGAAGAACCAACCCTTTGTTAATCTTTTTATTGGACTTCTATAAAGGAACCAGGAACCCCCTTGTTCCTTTTTTCCTATTTTACAGGAATTTGTTTTTAGTATAAATCTCATTTTGCAAATGGTTTAGAAAAAACACAAGATTAAATCAATCTGAATATAAACAAAAAACGAAAATAATGATCAACTATTTTATAATTACAAATTTTCCGACAAATTCATAATCGCTATCCACATCCTGCACACTGAAAAGGTAAATACCTGAGACAACAGCCTGATTGTTCTCATTTATAAGATTCCAGTAAGCTCCGTATTCCCCATAATGATATGGGGTTCCACCTTCTGCATTTCCATTGTGGGCAATTGTCTTACAAAGATCTCCAGCTAATGTATATATCTTTAGAACACACCTTCTCGGTAGATTCATAAATACTATCTTTCTATCCTGTTCGTACCACATACCACCATCACCGTTTTCCCATCCTATAGATTCATAGTCAACATCATCTCTGTATGGATTAGGCACAACAATAACTTCTTTACTTCCTTCTATCTTGGCTGGAATGATCGATCGTCCATTTACACTTGGGCTGGATTGTAATGGTGGGACTCCACTCTTTGGTGCTCCATAATCTGTAGCAGTTACCGCGATGTAATTTTCTTTTGCATACTGTTTGTTGTGAAGAGTAAAAGTGTAATTCCAGATAACCCCGTATAGTTCTATCTGACTTGAGTCGGGTATTGCTGTATAGGTATAAAATTCATTTGAGTAATTTTCATACATAGACCTGTTATCACCAAAAGGAGTGAGTTGGTATATTTTGTTAACATATGACATTAATGGTGGGAATAGATCAGGATTTGTCAATACACTGTCTTCAGGAACCGGATTATCCAGATATTCACCTACTTTTACAACATTTTCATAACCGTAATTCATCCTGTCAACACTGAATATTTCTACGTATTCTCTCGGATAGTCTTTCATAGATATCTGTACTTGATAACCCTCAAAATCTCTTTCTCTTGAGAAAGGATCTACAAAAAACTCTGAACCTGAAATACCTTTCGTTCCGTCATCCTTATCATAGAATTCATGTGAACACCAGTTTATTATTACATCGTTGTTATGATAATCCACATTTATCTTGGGCGAAGGTGGTGGTGGCGGACCTGCAAAGTCAGGTACTCCGTCCCCTGCATCAAGCTTCCCATTGTCGAAGCCGAGTCTTACCCATGTACCCTGTGGATATACTCCATCAATTTTATCATACTTTACCATATAACCGTACCCTTCACCTGTGTCTGATGAACCAGTAATACCATACTTTCTTTCAGCATCGACCTGTTCCCTGCCGAATGGTAACAACTCATCTTCATTTAAAGCTGTGTGACCGTAAGGATCAGTTATTGAAGTTATAAAATTAGTAATTTCAAAATCATTTTCTCCCGTGTCTTCTCCTGCATAATCAGTACATAACCACCAGCAGTAAGGATCAGGATCATAAATTATGTCAGCGAACATTGCATCAGCACCTACATCTTCGCCGTACCAGCCGTCTGTTTTAGTTTCTCCATAACGGGTTACAGGAGTGTCATACAGTGGAATATCATATACTCTTTCAACCCAGGTTAAATTATAAAATGCATCATACCATCCCTGATCATAAAGTGAAACATCAAGACCGTCCGATAAATCAACAACTGTTGTATCTGCGTAATTAGGATCCTGATCCAAAGATGTATGAAAATTCTCACTTACCATAATCGCAACTGTAAGTTTAAGTGAATCACCATAAGCAAATTTCCATACTTTTTTATTTATATAATCATCTATGGTTCCCATTGAATCTAAGTCTGAATCTATACCCACATTAACATAACATTCGTCTCCTAAAGGTCCAAAAGATATTAAAAATCTTGAGGCTGTTCCATTTGCAATATCATTCATCGCACTTATCGAACCATCCACATAATCAGGAGAAAATCCTTCATTACCAATATCATCTGCTGTAGTCCATTTTTGCCATTTTTCTGCCTGAGGTATAGGTGTTCCGTCAGCCTGAGTATTCATACCAAGATAAATTTCTCTTATGCTGGTCAAATTATAATCAAATTCATCATTTGACATCACCATATATCTTCCTTTATCTCCAGCCGGGAAACCTTCAGTTCTTCCACCATACATGGGTTCATCTGATAAATAATTCAATATATTATCGTAGTTATTATCATCATATCCTTTTTGTTTAAGTGAAAGATCATATTGCCAGCCTGAGTGTAATCCGGTTTTCCATCTAGGGCCCCAATCCAAACTTTCATCTCCATGCCCGTGTATATAAATGTTGAAAGAATGACGTAAATTAGGATTTGGATTTCGAAGAACTCTTATTGAGAATACTCCAGTTGCACCATCAAGTGGAGAACCAGCATGAGGTTCATTCTCGGCATGAAGTATGTTATAACCTGAGTATTGTCTCCCATCGTTATCTGCTGCCCATGCAAGATTTAAATCAACACTCTTCTGTTCACCTGTAGCAGGATCAAAGTAATTATCCCATTTCTCTATAAATCCACAGACATCATCAGCAAGATTTTGGGTGGAATCACTTGCACTTCCATTGTCACAATCAATGTAAATACTTGTAAAAAAATCATATATGTCTTTTTGATCTTTATTCCTGTTGTAGATCGTGTAATCAATTATTATGAATTTTTTTGCATAATCGTAAGGCCAGGCATAACTTTTCTGCTTTACTTCAATACCTAATGGAATATGTTGTCTTTTATCGTATCGATCCCAATTTGTGTATGATATATTTACATATTTATCCGTAAACATAGTCGTAAATTGCTCTTCCGCAGTTGCGCTAGGATTGTATACATCTCCAAACAAACAACTAATTTTACCTTCAATATTAGATGACTCATATATTCTTCCTAATGATAATCCTGAAGGTTCATCATCAAATTCAATAGGCCATATCTCTCTTGAGTAATATGAAAAAGAAGTAGTTACAAGGGGGCCTTGAAAAACTGTCGAAATAACCCCATCTAGGATCACAGACACCGAGTCAAGGTACCCACCAAACCATAATGAACCATTTAACAAATACTCAAACCCAGATCCTCCTGGCATTTCACATATAATTGCAGATTTGTTTGTACATGGATCAATATACGACTCTGGCCAGTAATAAGCATCAGTCCCTATTGAACCCTTATTTGTTATGTTTAACCAAAGATCACCTGTTCTATGAACTCTGTTTTCAACATAAGGTTGCCAATTTACTTTTGAGGATTGATCGGAATATGGAGATATATCTTGATTGCTTAAGTAAATTTTCGGATTTGCTGTATACAATAAACATGTAGCACTAATAGTAGCTAATCCTATTATAAGCTTAATCGAAAACATTAATACCTCCAAAAATCACATAAGGTAAGTTTTGAAATATAATGTATTCGTCTTGTATTTGCAACTTAATCAAGGAACATATTTTGACAAAAAACAAATTAACAAAATTTGTTTGACACAATATATTGGTATATTCACTTGTGCTTTTATGAGTTATTCTGTAATTTTTTTTTGTGATACCACTAAAATACATAATTATTCCAACTAATTCTCATATTTAGTGCAATTATAATTAAATCAAAGGAGAAAATGAAATAACTAACATTAAACAAGAAACAATTATTTCCTTGAGTAAATCCAACTTCCTAAGCATAAAAGGAGGAGTGGACATAGAACCTACATTAGGTAGAGATGGTAGATGTTTAACTCAAATACAAGGAACATGTACTTGTACTGAAACTCAATTGAATTGTGACTACACAGAAGATGATAATACATGCTCGTGTTAGTTGAATATAAAAGGTTTGCAAAGCAAACCTTTTTTTATTGGATTGAGGTTAATCATAAATTTGAGATTCTGTCATTATTTTTTTATTTACTTTTGCTCGTCGAAATACAATACAAAAAAAAAGAGCGTTGTTTAAACGCTCTTGAATACTTTAACTACCTCAGAAAGATATTTGAGATCCACCTCATCGAACGAACCGACTTCAAGCGAATCAATATCTAGAACCGCTATCAGTTCACCTTTTGAGTTAAAGACCGGAAGTACTATCTCAGAACGCGTCTCAGATGAACATGCAATATGATATTCAAGCTTAGTCACATCATGAACGATCTGCGGAGTTCTATCTGCAGCACATTTACCACACACTCCCTTATCATAACTTATCACTAAGCAACCATGACCTCCCTGATATGGACCGACTTTCAAAGTCCTGTTACCTACCACTCTGTAAAATCCTGCCCAGTTTATATGATCAGCAGAATGAAATATCTCACATGAAATAGTTGACATTATGGTAATAACATCATCCTCACCTGAGATTAGAGAATTAATATCCCTGATCAGATCTTTATATTTTTGTTCTTTCATAGAAATTACAATCTCTTTATTTAAATAATGTTTATAATCAAAGAAGTTCAAGGAAGAACGATATTTTTCGAGAAGAAGCTTAGATGACCTAAGTGACTTCGAAGAAAAATGTATTCTGACGAAGAAGTTCAAAGATTATAGCATTATTCCTTTACCTTCTTTACAACATCTATCACTGTACCATCGACCCACTTGATAGCAGCTATGATCTTCTCTTCAAATTCAATTGCTTTAGGCTTACCACAGATCCTTTCAGCCTCTTCTTTCAATTCCTGAATGGTCTTAATAGGAAGTTTAGAATTTTTCATTTTCTTTATAAGATCTTTTCTTAATGGATTTATCGCAATACCACGTTCTGTGACAATTATGTCGATAAGTTCACCAGGACCGCATATAGTCGTTACTTCATCTCTGATCACAGGTATCCTGTCCCTGAAAAGAGGTATTGGCAGGATCACATTCTTTCCGAACAGGCAGTTCTGCCAACCACCAATTCCGTGCAGAAGGTAACCGTCTGAATGCGTTACAACATTTGCATTGAAATTAACATCTACTTCAGTTGCACCAAGGATCACAATATCCAGAATACCTGCAAAATTCCCTTTACCATGATAGTTATAGCTTGTAAACGGACTTGTGTTTACATGACGTGGATTATCTCTCATAGAACGTACACCGTCCAGATCGAAGGTTTGACCATCTAAAATATAACCAACTAAACCTTCCTCAAGCATATCCACAAGATATTTATTACTTCCACCACGGGCAAAAGCAGCTTTAATGCCTTTTCTACGCATTATCTCACCGAAATATATACCTATCGAAAGAGCTGTACCACCTGCTCCAGCCTGAAAAGAAAAACCGTCTTTGATAAGTTCCGCCTCTTCACAGAATTGCGCAGTTAATTCAGCAATATGAAGTCTGTCTGGACTTTTTGTAATTTGAGTAGTTCCCGATACGATCTTTTCCGGAATACCGACCTGATCTATTTTTACAACATAATCTATGTAATTTCCATGGATCTGCCATGGGATACACGGGAACGGAACGAGATTATCTGTTACAACGATGACTTTATCAGCATACTGCGAATCAGCCAGAGCAAATCCCAACAGCCCACATGCTGAACTTCCGTTCACACCATTTGCATTTCCGAATGGATCAGCAGTAGGTGCAGCTATGACAGCGATATCTATTTGTACTTCTCCATCCTGAACAGCCTGATATCTTCCACCATGAGAACGCAAGACACCAACACCTTTCATTTTTCCCTGCGAAGCAAATTTACCGAGAGGTCCGTTCATACTACCTTCAATATGATGAATCGTCCCTGCTTTCATATATTCTATCATGCCTTCCTGACATGGAAATGATGCTGACGGAAACCATACAAGGTCCTTAATTCCCATTTCATGAGCAATTTTAAATATCATATTCGCAACAAGATCTCCGTTCCTGAAGTGATGGTGAGTTGAAATTGTCATACCATCTTTCAAACCTGCTTTGATAAGGGCTTTTTTCAAAGTAGGTACCAGTTTATTTCCATCAAGAGGATAATCAGCACAACTTGCAATTTTCGGTGCGAATTTCCTGCCTGTCGGTCTGTACTTACCAACTCCCTTGTAAGGAGTTACTTTTTGCCCGTTGATCTTATCAGGGACCATTCTACCGACTGCATTTTTTATGAGTTTAGTTGCCATAATTTTTCCTCCAATCAGAGTCTAATTTTCCTACTTCAATAGCCTGCTCAATGGTTTTTTGTGCTCTTTTCACAACAGGTGGATCTATCATCTTTGAACCTAATGATACAACTCCAAGTCCTTTCTCTGTAGCTATTATAAACGCATTTACTATTTTCTTTGCTTTATCTATCTCTTTATCATCCGGAGCAAAATACTCATGAATCACAGGGATCTGTCTAGGATGGATACATCCCATTCCATCAAAACCTAGTGATTTTGAAGTTAAAACATTCTGCTTAAGAGCTTCCATGTCAGATACATCTGAGAAAACAGAGTCTATTGGTTGTATTTTAGCAGCACGTGCTGCGTTGACGACCTGACATCTGGCAAAGAAAGTTTCTTTTCCTTCAGCGGTTCTTTGAGTGCCAATATCAGCAGTATAATCTTCTAATCCGATTGCTAAAGATACAACATTTTCTGAGACTGCTATCTCATAGGAATTAATTACACCAAGTGCGCTTTCTATTATCGGCATCAACCAGATCTTTCTCTTAGATTTATTCAGTTTTTTGATCTTATCATTTACTTCTTTAACCTGCTTTGCTGATTCACATTTCGGTAAAAGAATAAGATTAACATTGTGTTGAACTATATATTCAAGGTCCTCAAGTCCCATAGGTAACTGATTTATCCTTACCATTCTTTCAGCACCATAGAAATTTACAGTTCTTAGACCGTTCCTTACAAGAAATCTTGCTTCGGGTTTCTTTGCCGGAGCTACAGAATCCTCTAGATCAAGAATGATCCCATCAGGATTATGAATACCGGCATTAAGTGCTAACTTAGGTGTGTTGCCGGGAAGATACAAACGTGATCTTCTGTTCCTGTCTTTTTCTGTTTGAAATTTATTCTCAGGAATAATTGGAAGAAGATATTCTTTATCTGTCTTTAACAATTGTTTTACTGCTGCCTCAATCCTGGCTGCAATAATATAATCCAGAGCTCCTGTATCCTCAATTTTCATTACTGCATTTTTGATCTCAAAAAATTTAAGAACATCCTTGCAAAGTTTTAAGATCTGATCTCCGAAAAGAACTTTCACCTTGCTTATTACATCGATCTTAATACCACCGGTTCTCTTAAGTTCGAGTGTTACCCTGCAATCCGATCTTACGTTATCACCGTGTTCACCGGTTTGTGCTATTTTAGCCATAATTTCTCCAATTTATAGGATTATTAATAAATCAATATATTCTGGTTAGAAAATTTATAATAAATTACAAATCAATGCAACAATATTTTAAAGACAATTAAAAGTTAAAATTCAGATACCGGAATAAAGAAAAAGGTGCCTTAACACCTTCAAAAAACTCATACCTTATACTCAACAGGTTTAACTGATAGGCGACCACTACTGTATGGATTATATCTTCAACCCGAATGGTTCAATGACCTTATTCAATGCTTCTTTACCTTCGAAATAAGATAATAGAACACCGTAATTCGTAAAACTTACACCAGACTCTATCAGGTCTTCAATACGGGAAGAAATAGCCTGTTGGTCAAGCATACACCCTCCACAATGAATAACAAGTTTGTAATCTTTAAGGTCTTCTTCTCCGGCAAAGACCCTGCCAAAATAATGATCAACCTGAATATTCCCTTTACCGAACAGCTGATCTATCTTATTAGGTATCTGAACTGTCCCGATATCCTCAGCTTTCCTATCATGATTACAACCTTCTGCGATCATAACTTTTTCACCTGGTTTAAGCTGTTTAAAAGCTTTCACTCCGTTAACGAACATTTCAAGGTTTCCTCTGCTGAGAAAATTTATCATTACAATGGAGAATGTCGTTACCATAAAATTTGAATCTTGTGTCCACCTGGAAATAATATCCATTCCCTGAGAATCTGTGATAAGAAGTTGAAGTTTATTATCTTTGTTTAAGTGAGCAATAAAACCATCAAATCTTTTCTTTTCCTCAGCAACCTCTTCAGATTTTATACTTCTGGCTTTACCAAGGTCCATTCTATATGCAAAAGTAGGCACATATCTTCTGACAAGATATTCTTCTATCATCATCTGCGGTCTTAAAAATCTTCCTTCAGGAGATTCTTCATCTATAGGTATATTCAAAAATACGATCTTATCTCTGTCAAGCATCGGCAATAAAGGAGTTTTTATCTGCTGAAGCTTTGAATTAGTTTTAATAAACTCGATCAAATAGATATAATTTGATCTCTCAGCTAATTCCAGTTCAATTGATTTAAATTTTTTTTCCGGATCGATCTTAGCAGAGATATCGTTCTTAACTGCTTCAATTACTGAAAATTTATTATATACAATGAATAGTTCTTTACCTCTTTTTTCTGCCAGATCAATTATCTCTTTCTCTGTTGAAAATTCATCTGTTGAGTATGCTTCATTGTTCTCGTTAATCACTAAAAGTACAATATCTGATCTTTTGAGAGCATTGAAAGTTTTCTCTTTCTTTTTATCTCCAAGAACACCCTGTTCGTCAACTCCGGCTGTATCAAAAATCTTAACAGGCCCAAGTTCATGAATTTCCATTACTGTTGTTTTTACATCAGCAGTTGTACCCGGAGTCGAATCAACAATTGAAGTCTCATGCTGAGTTAATAAATTCATCAAAGTTGATTTACCCGAATTCACTCTTCCAAATATACCAATATTAATTCTTTTCATTGTTTTTTCCCGTTATCATTATTCCCTTAGAGTTGAACACATGGGTTCAACCCTACAGTTTTATTTTTTGTGGTTTGGGGATGAATTGGAATCGTCCCCTACGGATTCTGGGCGTAATAAATTACGCCCCTACTAACCACTTACAACTTATAACTTATCACTATTTTTTCTTTTGAAAAAATGTTTAGAATCACCCCATTCACCCAAAGCTACTACAGCTCCGGTTGATTTTATTCTTGCCATGATACAACCTTTACACTTTTCTGCCTCTTCATCTAAGCATGGTTTACCTTCATAAAGCAAATAGCTTTCTCTATATTTCACCGGAGTAAGATTAGGCATGATCACATTCGCACCTGCTTTAATAGCTTTTTCACGACCCACAGGATCAAGAGTTTGCATTGCAGTTGTAGCAGCCATATTGATATCAGGCATCATTAATCTTAATATAGCTACCATTCTTAGTGATAGTTCAAATCTATCTTTTTTAGAAATAAGGATATTTCTATCTTCATACATCGGTGTATCTTCGCTTTCTATATAAGGTCCCATACCTACCATATCAACATCAAGATTTTTAATAAAAAGCAGATCATCAGCAAGATGTCCTATGTTCTGTCCTGGAAGTCCTATCATTACACCTGTACCAGTTTGAAAACCACTATCTTTAACACGGTTTAAAGCTCTCAACCTTTCATCATAGCTGTGTAGAACATCATTAGGATGATATCTAGCGTAAAGGTCACTATTTGAAGTCTCTATCCTGATAAGATACCTGTGACCACCAGCTTTGAACCATTTTTCTAATACTTCCGAAGTTTGCTCTCCAAGAGATAAAGTAATACCTAGTTTTCCATTTGATAGTTTCTTGATCTCTTTAAGCAGATATTCAATTTTATCAGTGAAATCTTTAGAAGATACTTCTCCTGCCTGAATTACTAAGCTGCCATACCCCTCATCATAAGCAAATTTTGCACAATCAAGAACTTCTTGATCGGTCATGGTATACCTAGCTTGCTTATCATTTCCGCGCCTTATACCGCAGTAGTAACAATTTTTTGCACAAACATTTGAATACTCTATCAAACCTCTAAAGTAAACGTTATTCCCAATAGTATCATTTCTTACTTTCCCGGCTCTTTCAAGGAGTAGTTCATGCTCATCCTTTGTTGAAGGAGAAAGTAAAGTTATGATTTCGTCTCTTGTAAAGTCATTCTTACTCAGCAATGTTTCATATTTATTCATAAGTTATTCCTTCTTTGCAATGGACTAAAGCCACCTTGTTCACTGTTTTTCATTCCCCTCCGGTGGAGGTGTGTCAGCTTATAGCTGACGGGGTGGTGGTAGAACTATGTTTTTTCATTTTAGGGTCGAATGGGGATCGAACCCAAAATTTGAACATTTGTCATTCAGTGTTAGACATTGAATATTCCTCTAGTAATAAATATCTCTCTTCCCATTCTTAATTTCTTCAACGTTCTTTAAAACTGCTTCTCTTTTCTTGGGATCAATAACATTTTCAGGTAAAGTTCTTAGGATAAGTTCGTATCCCTTTTTCTTTAAAGTTTCATTAGCAAAGTCTTCAAGATATTCAGCAAAAGTAAACACAGCATTAGGATAACAATGAGCTTTTATCAGACCTGGCTTTGCAAGGTCCATAAAATCCTTACCAACTCTTCCAAGTCTGTAACATCCTGTACAGAAACTAGGTATATGATCCATGTCTACTATATCCTCAATGACCTCATGGAGCGATCTGTGATCTCCAAGTGAGAACTGAGCATCAGAATGGTCCTTTTTTGAATACCCGCCAGGATCAGATTTTGATCCTGCACTAATTTGAGATATTCCTAGATGTAATGCTTCTCTTCGCATTTCCGCATTTTCTCTGGTACTCAATATTATACCTGTATATGGAACTGTAATCCTTAATATCGCAATTATTTTTCTAAAATCACTGTCTGTTACTGGAAATGGTGGATTGGACGCTATATCTGAACCTGTGGCAGGTTCTAATCGTGGAACTGAGATCGTATGAGGTCCAACTCCAAATTTATCTTCAAGATGTTTTATGTGCTGCAAAAGTGCCATTATCTCATATTTGTAATCTGCCAACCCGAATAGAATTCCTATACCAACATCATCAATTCCCGCTTCCATTGCTCTGTCCATTGCTGTAAGATGGTATTCATAATTCGCTTTTGGTCCTGATCTGTGCATTTTTTTATATGTTTCTTCGTGATAGGTTTCCTGGAACAACTGATAGGTTCCGATATTTGCTTCTTTTAACCTCTTATAGTCTTCAACTTCAGAAGCAGCTATGTTAACATTTATTCGTCTTATATTACCCTTAGGTTTCTTAACAGCATAAATTGTCTTTAAAGCATCTATTGTATAATCAATTGCATTCTTTCCTAATCCTTCTCCAGAAACAAGAAGGACCCTTTTGTGACCCTGATCGATCAAAGCTTCAGTTTCAGCACTAATTTGTTCCATTGTCAGTGTATTTCTAACGATAGATTTGTTACTTTTTCTAAATCCGCAGTAAAGACATTCATTATTACAAATATTAGACACATAAAGTGGTGCGAAAAGTACAAGCCTTTTTCCATAAATGGATTCTTTTATAAAATTTGCGGTATCAGAAAGTTTATCGATATCTTCTTTCGATTCTACCAGTAATAATCTTTCCGCTTCTTCAAAACTGATACCTTTGAGTTCCTTCGCGTGGTTTAGAATAGTATCAATCTCTTCAGCATCAGGTGGCAGTGCATTACTCAGATATTCAAGAATTTTCTTATCGTTGATAAAGCTCTTCATTTTTTTACCTTTAAGTTAATTATCTTCCTTGGTAATATACGAATATATTAACACATTAACATGAGAAAAATCACATATTGTGAAATGTTTCACATATTAAAAATGCGAAATAAAAAAAGGTGGGGAATCCCCACCTTCTAATTTGTTACTTTATTAAAGCTTCAAATTCATGTCTGAATTTTTCTACCATTGCCTTGATCGGAACTGAGAAAGCCTCACCTGTAGGACAAATTGTCACTCCTTTAACAGAATCACATACCTTTACAATGGTATCGATATCCTGCATGGTTCCATTTCCGCAAACAACGATCTTCTCAAGAAGCATTTTAATTGAATCAGATCCATGACGACATGGAGCACACCTTCCGCATGATTCGTGTGCATAGAACTTAATAGTTCTGTAAGCTAATTCAGGTATTGAGAATTCATCGTTAATTATCATGATACCACCTGATCCAAGACCTGTTCCATGCTTCAAGCATGAGTCATAATCCATGTTAAGATCAGCTAGTTCGTTAGCTTTTAGTATCTGAACTGAAAGTCCACCAACGATAGCAGCCTTAAGATTACCTTTAACTCCACCTGCAGCTTCAATCAGCTTGTTAAAAGGAACACCCATTGGATATTCGTATACACCAGGCTTATTTACGTTTCCACTTATTCCGAAAAGTTTGAAACCTGTGTTATTTTCATATCCAAATGCTTTAAACGCTTCAGCACCTTTTTCTATAATGAAAGGAACACTTGCTAAAGTTTCAACATTGTTAACGATAGTTGGACATCCGTAAAGTCCTTCTACAGCAGGGAACGGAGGTTTGATTCTCGGTTCACCTCTTTTTCCTTCAATAGATTCAATAAGTGCAGTCTCTTCACCACAGACATAAGCTCCAGCACCTCTGTGAACTATGATATTAAAATCAACTAATTTACCGTCAGCTTTTGCTTCTGCAACAGCCTTATCAAGAATGTCAGCGATCCAGTCGAACTCACCTCTGATATAGATAAATCCAAGCTTAGCCCCGATAGCTCTTGCTGAAATAACCATACCTTCTATTAACAAGTGAGGATCATATTCCATGATCTGTCTGTCTTTGAAAGTACCTGGTTCACCTTCATCCGCGTTACAAATGAGATAGATTGGTTTATCGGTTCCCTTCGGTAAGAATCCCCATTTTACACCTGCCGGAAATCCTGCACCACCACGACCACGGATACTTGAAGCTTTTACTTCGTTGATTATAGCCTGAGGCTCCATTGTAAGAGCTTTTTCAAGAGTTTTATAACCACCATTAGCTTTATAAACTTCAATAGAAGTTGAATTTTCAACATTTCTATTTTTTAGAAGAACGTTACACTCTGTTCCAAAATAATATGTATTCTTTGGTTCAGGCATAATTCCATTCTTCAATGAAGCTAAAAGTTCTTTTGTTTTTTCAACTGTCATATTTTCATAGTAAACATCATTGACCTGAATAACTGGACAAGTGCCACATGAAGCAAGACACTCGACTTCATTCAACGTGAACATACCATCTTTTGTGGTTTCACCCGGATCAATATTCAGCTCCTCAGATATAGCTTCAACAATTTTTCTTGCTCCCATCAATGTTGCAGGAATATTTGTATCAACCTGAAGATGAAATTTACCAATGTTCTTCGTGTTGTACATTGTATAATAAGTCAATACACCATAAGCGTGAGCTTCTGACACACCGACCAGTTTAGCTACTTCTGCCGCTAATGCTCTGTCAATATAATTATTATTCTCTTTCTGAGCGATCATTAAAGCAGGCATTAAAGCAGATTCTATCTTTGGATATTTTGAAGTCAATTCTTTGATCGACTCTATAGCTTTTTGAGAAAGCATTATATCTCCTGTTTTTACGTTTATTAGTGCTTATGTGTAACTTCTTTGATTACACTGCCGTCTTTTTCTGATCTTTGGAAATAATTTGTATGTAATAATTTGTGTGCAAGTTCTGAATTTGGTTTTTCCAAGAAATCTTCATAGATCTTAGTAACCATTGGATTTTCGTGAGAATATCTTAATGGAAGTGCAGTATCTTCATCATAAAGACCTCCACCCCTGATACCTCTATCAACAAGGTCACATCCAAAAGGTTGACCACCACCACCAACACATCCACCCGGACAAGCCATGATCTCGATGAAGTGATATTCGCTGGCACCGTTAGTAGCAATTTGATCTTTTACTTTCTCTAAGATTTTTCTTGCATTGCCAAGACCGTTCGCTACAGCAACTCTGATAGGGAAAGGAAGTTTTTCGTGCTCAACTGTAGCTTCAATAATATCATTTGTAACACCTCTAAGAACTTTCAACTCCGGACTTGGAAGATTCTCACCAGTCAATAGGAAGAATGCTGATCTTACTGCTGCTTCCATAACACCACCAGTAGCACCGAAAATCGTTGCTGCACCAGTGTATTCACCCATTAAGCTGTCAGCTTTCTCTTCAGGAAGATTCTTAAAATCAATACCAGCTTCTTTGATCATTCTTACAAATTCTCTTGTAGTTAAAACATAATCAACATCCTGATATCCTGAATCTTTCATCTCTGGTCTTCTTGCTTCAAATTTCTTTGCAGTACAAGGCATGATAGATACAGAAACTATATCTTTTGCATCAACGCCTGACATTTTAGGATAATATGTTTTAATAAGTGTACCTAGCATCTGCTGAGGAGATTTACATGTAGAAACATGAGCAGCCAGGTCTGGGAAGAATGTTTCACCAAATTTAACCCATCCAGGAGAACAAGAAGTGATCAGTGGAAGAACTCCACCGGTTGTTGCTCTTGTTAATAATTCAGTTCCCTCTTCCATTATTGTAAGGTCGGCACTGAAGTTAGTATCAAATATTTTATCAAAACCTAGTCTTCTTAATGCAGCATACATCTTACCAGGTGTAGCAAGTCCTTTTTCCATTCCGAATTCTTCCGCTAGAGCAACTCTAACAGCAGGAGCTTCCTGAACAACAACATGCTTTGTTGGATCAAGAATAGCATCCCAAACAAGGTCTATTTCACTTTTTTCAGTTAATGCACCAACTGGACAGAATACTGTACATTGTCCACAATTGACACATGGACTGTTTCCCATACCTTCATCAAACGCTGTTGTAATAAATACTTTGTGTCCTCTTCCTGATTCAGTAAGAGCATTAACAGTTTGAATTGTTGAACATACTTCGATACATCTTCCACAAGCTATACATTTGTTAGGATCTCTTTGGATCGCTGGACTTGTGTTATCAATAGGAAGCTTCTTTAGGTTCTTAGGGATCGACTGAGTTGTTACGCTCATGTTATCACAAAGATCCTGAAGTTCACACTTGTTATTAGCCAAACATGCAGGGCAATCAGTATCATGGTCTGCAAGGATCATCTCTAAGATGGTCTTTCTGGTATCTCTTAGCTTTTTAGTGTTGGTTGTTATTACCATACCGTCCTGAACTTTTGTAGTACATGATCTTTCAGGTTGTCTGAACCCTTCAATATCAACGATACAAATTCCGCAACTACCAGATGGTTTAAGATCAGGGTGATAACATAGAGTAGGAATGTGTATCCCATTCTCTTTTGCTGCTTGAACAATTGTGTTACACGCGCAGGTTTCGATGCTCTTTCCATCGATAACTATGCTTACTTGTTTTCCCATTTAATACTCCTATTATTTGGCTTTATTAACAATATAATTATCTATACATTAATATTCGTGATTTTTTTCACAGTTAGAAATTATAAAAACAGTTCATACTTGTCAAGTTTTTTTTTAAGCTTTTTTTAAAAGGAAATCCCTATTTGCATTTTAGGGTAAATTTTTGATTAATTCAACGATAATTCTAATTCAAAATGATTGAAAATTATTCCTGTTTATTATAAATGTTTTATTTATTTTATTTTTTCTTGATTTTGTGCTGTATATAGTATTACATTACGTTTGAGGATTAAAATTATCGACCAGTAAACAATGAAACTAAATATATTGAAGAAAAGGAGCAATCATGAAAGTTCAAAAAATGTTAGAATCGAAAAATACTACATTACACACTGCTTCACCTGAAAATTCTCTTTGCGAGGTAATGAATCAAATGCTTGATGAGAACATCAGCGCAGTACTTATCTACGACAATGATGTATTTGTTGGAATTATTACTGAAAAGGACATTTTAAGTATTTGTAAAGTTTCAGAAAGAATGACTCAACTTGAAAGAAAGGAACTTGGGGTTACAGGACTAAAAGAAAAAGGATTAAAAGAGTTGAAAGTTAAGCAGTACATGACCCTCGTAGAGAATATCCATACATGTAAAAAAGAGGATACTCTTGAAAATTTAATGGAAAAGATGACAGAAGAAAGAATTCGCCACATTCCTATCGAAGATAATGGTAAGATCGTGGGTATCCTTTCTATCGGAGATGCGATTAAGTTCCTACTTGATGCAGCAAGAAAAAACAACAAACTGCTTAATGACTACATCACTGGTGGTCAATCTTAAGAAATAGACCAACATTTTTAATTTAAGGCTGTATCCATACAGCCTTTTTTTATTACTCCTTGTCAATAACAACTACTCCTTATATGATTTTACTCCTTGTAAAATGATAATCTCTTAAGTATATTTAACACGATCCAGGGGATGTTTCTGGATTCGACGGGATTGATCATTGGTTTGAACTGCATGTCGATCACCACAAGTAAATCGTTAAAGGTCTTGTGAAACTGATAAATGCTAATAATAATTACGCATTAGCTGCCTAGAAGGTAGCTCGTCCACCTCCAGAGTTCCTATTCCTTTGTTGGATGGACGCCATTTGAATAGGTTTGCTCTGATCCTCTCC
The DNA here is from genome assembly GCA_016937995.1 of Candidatus Delongbacteria bacterium. GTDB lineage: Bacteria > UBA4055 > UBA4055 > UBA4055 > UBA4055 > WTAK01. Next base: position 8,489 of record JAFGVM010000031.1, on the reverse strand, counting down.
TGAGGGTGAAGAGTGCGATTTATCGGGATAGTTTATCGAGTACCTTGTCTTATCGGAGCTCTTTAGGCGAAATTCAAGAATAGACTAAGCATGTAGACGTTCTTATGAATGCTTTTTCGGACAGGGGTTCAACTCCCCTCATCTCCACAAAAAAAATGCCTGATTAATCAGGCATTTTTTATTTCGTAGGGTGACGCAGATCTGCGTCACCTACTACACGTTTAGATATTTTTATTATAATGAAACTAAACGGGCCTCTCCACCCCTCTGCTTTTCGATCCTGTCATAAATTGATCTCATCACCCTGAGATACAATTCATAACCCAGAACAATATCTTCGATTTCATGATCAATGTTCGGATTGTCATTTATTTCAATAACATATACTTTCCCGTCTACTTCTTTTAGATCCACACCGTAAAGTCCGTCACCTATCAGTGAACATGCTTTTATAGCAGTGGTTATTACATTTAAAGGAACTTTATCTACAGGGATTGTCTCAAAATCACCGGAATGAAGATCATCATTATCCTCACTGTCCCAATTATAGATCTGCCAGTGACCTCTTGCCATATAATATTTTGATGCGAAAAGAGGATTACCATCCAAAGCACCGATCCTCCAGTCAAAATCTGATTTTAAAAATTCCTGGGCAACTATAAGATCAGAAGTTTTATACATTAATTTCAACGACTCCTTCATCTCGTTTAAATTATTCACTTTATACATACCTTTGGAAAAACTTCCGTCAGGTTGTTTGAGTACTAACGGAAAATTTACCTCATCTATCATTGTCTCAAATTTCATACCTTTACTTAACATCCATGTTTTGGGAATTAACATTCTGCTTTTTATCATTCTTTCATATAGATACATTTTATTTGAACACTTTACTATTGACCACGGATCGTCTATTACAACAAGTCCTTCAGCATAAGCTCTTCTTGAAAACAGATAGGTATAATCATTTACTGTTGTTGTTTCCCTAATGAATAAAGCATCAAATTCGGGAAGTCTGTCATAATCTGATCTTGTAATGAATTCAGTATAAAAACCTACTTCTTCAGCTGCTTTTTTAAACAATTCAAGGGCCTTTTTATCCGAAGGCGGATACTTTTCATCAGGATCTATCATTATAGCCAGATCATATTTATAATGTTTGAACCTCTTTCTTTTAAATCTTTTCTGATTGAAATACTCTTTTGCAAATCTCTGAATATCTTCAATATCTAAGTTTTTAAGTGAATCAAGTGAAATTGGAGATATTTTTTTTATACTCCATTCTTTTGTTTTAATAAAGACAACTCTTAGAAGTGGTGATTCAAAAAGCTGGTACAGCTCTTTTGCAAGTTTTGTCATCTGCTTTTCAGATGTTTTACCAAAACAGATATCAAGTGTATACTGATTTTCTTCAAGTCCCTTTAAGCTTGTCTGAATTATTTCATCAATGTCGTCAGCAATATTTCTTATGATCGAAAGATCCGTAAAGTCCCTTATTGTAGTTACATTGGGCATTGACCTATGATCTCTGGCAGCAGCAAGCAGAGAAACATAATATCCTAAGGACTGATATCTGTAGGAATTACACATATTAAATATTCTGGCATTATTAATATTCTGATACTTTGTGTCGGACAGATAATCTTTAGCTGAGATCACTTCAGCAGTTTCAATATCAAATGACCATTTATTAACATTGTCAACTACTATAAAATTTCTAACATTGGAGATCTTTTTATTACTTTGAATAAAATCTGTATCTTCGAGATACTTTACCATTCTGAATGCGTCTTCATTCGATGAATAGTAATCCAGAAGTTTCTTATCCAGAATAAACCCATGATCTGAGTACCATTTTACCAGTTTTTCATTATTTGCATCAGCTTCAAGAGATACTGCAAGATATCCTTTTCTTTTTGCTGTTTGAATTATTTCTTCCAATAATTTATGCCCTATACCTTCTCCTTTAAATTCAGGCATCACAGCTATTGAAAATATCCTTAATGTTTTTTTATATGGATAAAGTACAGTCGCTGCTGTTTTGAAAATTTCATTATTTTTTTTCAGTTCCACTATCCACACTTCCTGGAAAGGACTGATTATACTTAATCTTAGAGAACTAATGCTGTTCTGTCTATTTGCAGGGAAGGAAAGTTTTTCCAATTCATTAAGGAAAAGAATATCTTCAATTTCTGCTTTACGAAATTTTACATTCATCATATTTCTCTTATTTTTTTAATTTATGCAAATTTGATCTGTTCCACATTAATACAGGACCTTAACACAGCATCAATTATTCTAAGGGTAACATACCACAATATAGTGATATATCAAGTGTTATTTTAGATAAAATAGGGTCTAAAAAATCGACCCTCACTTGGAAATTGTCCCGATCAATCGGGACGTGTTGGACATTGGTTATTGATTTGAGGAATGCATTCCTAAGTTTCCTATTTCAATTCGATGACTGTAACACCGTAATCCCCTTCCCCGTATTCTCCGAATTTTTTTCGTTTTACATGAGGATTTTTCATAAGGTATTCGTTGACCAATTTAGACAATATTCCTTCACCTTTCCCATGGATTATCTCAGAAAAATTAAGATTGTTCAAGATCATATCTTCAATATGTTTCTCAAGCATAGCAACAGCCTCATCTCCCCTTTTACCTCTTAGATCTAAAACCAGCTTGGCAGTGTCAGGTGTAGGTGTGTAACTTACACTGACATCGATATCTTTTTGCTTAACGTTAACGACTGAAAGGATTTGATCTCTTTTTATCCTAAGATTAATGTCACCGATGGTAACTTCTATGTTATTACCTTTGACCCCGTTAATGATCCCGGTGCTGGAAAAGTTCTTAACCTCAACTTCCATTCCGACTTTGAGCTCTCCATCGTAACTTTTTCTTGGATCAGGAACTTCATTCAGTATATTTAATTTTCGTTCTTCTTTTTCAATATTCTCACGGACTTTTTTTACAACTTCCTTATCTGCTTTGTTTGATTTTATTTCACTGACAGCATTTTCGATCATTTTATTTGACTGAGCGATAACTTCCTTAGCTTTCTTAGCAGCATCACGCATGATCTTTTTTTCATTCTTTTGAAGTTCATTGAATTTCTTATCATAATGCTCTTTTAGATCTTTCAGCTGAGTATTTACAGACTTTGACTCTAATATCTGCTTGTTATATTTGGTGATCTTTTCATCCAGTTCAGAGATCAATCCTTCAAGATTTTCTTTGTCTTTTCCAAGGTGAACTCTTGCTTTATCAATAATATACTTTGGAAGTCCGTGCCTTTTTGAAATTTCAAAAGCATAGCTTGATCCAGGCAATCCTGCTCTGAATTTATATGTCGGAGAAATATTTTTTTTATCGAACTCCATTGACCCGTTGGAAACACCTTTAGTCTGGTAAGCGTAAGACTTCAAAATTCCCTGGTGAGTTGTTGCAATAGTAATGAACTTTCTTTTCGTAAGCTCTGAAATTATTGCCATTGAAAGACTTGCTCCTTCAGCAGGATCAGTTGAAGCACCTATTTCATCAAGCAGTACTAAAGTATCCTGAGTTTTTGTCCTTAAGACCGCACTTAATTTTGTAATGTGTGAACTGAAAGTGGATAGATCATTTTCTATGGATTGACCGTCGCCTATATCAGTGAATATCTCTGTAAAAACACCAATGTTTGAATTACTCTGTGCAGGAACATGCATTCCTGCTCTGACCATCATACAAAATAAACCTATAGTTTTCAGAGTAACAGTTTTCCCCCCGGCATTTGGTCCTGTTATTATCATTGAATTGAATTTTTCACCTATCTCAAGATCCAGTGCCACGACATCTTTTATTCCGTGAGAATCAACAAGTAACGGATGAAGTCCGTGATAGATATTTACAATATTTTTTGTGTTCACTTTTACATGATTACAGTGGTATTTTATTGAGAATTTTGCTTTAGCAAATATAACATCCAGCTCTGCAAGGATCTCTGAATTCGAAAGTATCTCATCTTTAACTTCCCATACAGAAGCAACAAGTGATCTGATAATCCTGTCAATTTCTTTTCTTTCTTCTCTGTGAAGCTTTTCAAGCTCGGAATTTATTTCTATCGATTCAAATGGCTCAATGAAAACTGTACTTCCGGTGGCACTTTCATCAATTACAATTCCATTCACTTTATTTCTTTTTTCAGCTTTAACAGGAATAACGAATCTACCGTTCCTGAAAGTTACTTCACCGTCTCTGGCATACCCGTCCTTTGAATATTGATCATATACCTGAGCGGTCTTTTTTCTCAGTTTATTCTCGGCAGCAGATATCTTGCCACGGATAGACTTTAATTCTTTTGATGCACTGTCTAAAACCGTTCCGTCAGTATCAATTGATCTTAATATTCTTTCTTCGACATCTTCGAATACTTCAAGCTCGTCACAGATCTCGAAAATACTCGGATATTTATCAATCTTTGAATAAATGAACGAGTATATTTTCCTTGCTACAGCTAATGTTGATGCAATGTTATATAGATTGATAGGTTCAGTCAGCTGATCTGGTGATCTTAACTGAGCAACTGCCTCATCAATATCCTTTACTCCGTGTATTGGAAAACTAGACTCGGAATTACATCTTTTCATCTCTGTAACCAGGTCCATGTCGGACAGAATAATTCGAATATCTTCCGACAATTCCAATTCTGCAGCTTCCTTCTTCCCTCTAACGGAAGTTGCATATGAACTAAGCTTTTCTCTGATCTGATCAAAACCCAGAACTCTTTCACTGTTTATATCTTTCATTATGTTATGTTCCTTTGTTGTTTGCTGTCATCCTCGGGCTGGTAACCAGAACCGGGGATCAACATCTTTTTAAAAGAGGGGACGAAAAGAAATCGTCCTCTACATTGTTACGGAAAACGCTTATAAATATCTTTTCTATGTAAAATACGCACAAATATTATTGTGTCTTCTGAAAGTTCAAATCCAATTCTGTAATTCCCTAAACGGATCCTAAAATAATCTTTTGAACCGTGAAGTTTTTTAACATTATTTATATCTGCTAAATTATCCGCTTGTTTAACTTCGGCGATCAAATCCTTCACTTTACTGAAAACTTTAGAGTCATTAATATTTTTTAAATCCTTAGCGAAAGAAGTCTCAAATAATATTTTCACTTTTTCCCACCAAGTATACAATCGACATCTTTCTCACTTACATATGACTTTTTCCTGCCTTCGTCGATTGCTTTATACATACCAGCATCTTCAAATGCTGAAACTAATAATTCATAAAAGTCTTCATTCTTTTCATGTATAAAATCAATAATGATCTCTTTCAGCATTAATTTCATCTTTTTATCTGATATAACTTTGTTCATATTTTCCTCTCTACTTTGTATTTCAATATACAAAAATTTCCCTTTCGAATCAAATCATTAAAATCATCTTATCATTTATTGGAGTGTATTCCAATTTATCCATGTAATTTTACAACAGCAGTTGTAGATTTACATGGTTATTACGAATGATCTAAGCCCAGAACTCTTTCACTGTTTATATATTTAATACTTTCAAATTTTAAATCTGTTTATAGTTTGGGAATTCCTCAGATTTTAATTTTCTTTTAATTTCAGCTCTTGGAATTTCTAATTTTCTGCTAGCTTCACTTATGGAACGATATAAAACTCCATCAATTACGATCTTTATCAGTCCCGGTTTACCATCTTTTGGTTGTTCTTTCTTAATTTTATCACTGAAACAATTAGGAAAAGACGCACTTTTACACCAATGTTTAATAGTATTAATGTCTACACTTTTATCCTTAGCAGCTTCACTATAACTTGAGTATAATATTCCATCTATTGTTACTTTTATAGGTTTAGAACTAAATTTTGGAGTAAAAAGATTTACTTTGTGATTAATGTTCACGAAATTCCATTCCTTTTCGTTAGTATTTCTACATCTGTTAATAACTGTTTGTCTCGATACTCTTAGATTTTTTGCTGCCTCTGATGCAGATTTATATATGACACCTTTTACATTTACTTGAACAGGATTTCTTATTTATAATTATACCATCAATTCTTTTATATTCAGGCGAATTCGAGCTGAGGCTTCTTTTTCTTATTTTTGAATAAGACTCACCAGTTTCTCTTGATGCTTCAGCAGTTGTTGAATAATTTTTACCATTAATAATTACACCTGCTTTATCTTTTCTATCACTCCATAAAGTTTTTCTTGGTAGCTGACCTTTTTCCTTATAATAATATCCTTCCCAACCGTATTTAATTCTTTTACTTATTCTCCGTACATCAATTCTAAGTGTCCTGCTAGCTTCAGAAGTTGAAATAAATTCTTTACCTTCTACTACAACAGGTTTCCTATACTTACCTGTAATATTTTTTGACGGTTTTCTTTGTTTTTCACCTTCAAAATAATAACCGTCCCATCCTGTTTTTATCCTTGCACCAATTGTACCAGGATCAACACCAAAAGCTTCTCCAGCTTCTTTCAAACACGAATATCTGACATTTTTTGCATAGAGTGGCTTTGCAGATGCACTATCACCACCTTTCTTGGCTAAATGTCCTTTTGATCCATCTCCACCATCGGTTTTATTTGCTAAAGGTCCTTGGTCTTGATCATACCTACCAATAAGCGCTATTAAGTCTTCTTCTTTCTTAAAAGCATATTCTTCTTTCTTATAAAATTGAACTATTGAATAACCTAGCTTTACTTGTAATTTTTCATGCTTTTTGATGATATTTGACTTATGAATATTAGAATTTATCTCACTTGCCATTTCATGCTTAATTACTCTATCTATATGACCTTTTCCAACATAAAACGGGATTGGAGAGCTTTTATACATTTTCCAAAGTATATAAACATAGTAATCATCAGTATTCCTTACAATTTTACTGATTTTTGATTTAGATGTTATTTCTACACCTAATTGCTCTTGCCAATTTTTCATATTAATAATTATCTATAATTTCTAAAACTGTTCCACCTAAACTTACTTTAGCAGTAATTTTCTCAGTTACTACTCCTCCAAAACCATTCTTTCCTCTATATAAAGTTTGAACTAAAAGATAACTTCCCTTATCACTATAACCTGTGTCAACATGCTCGTAACTGTTTGGATCGTTCATAGATTTTTTTATTAATTTTTCTAGGTTCCTGTGAGAGCCATCCCATACACTGAATTGACCTTCGATTCTTTCCTTTCTTGATTCTACAACTTGCCTTCGTTTCTTTTCAAATTCGATATTTTCTTTTTTTTGTTCAATCTTAGCAGTATAATGCTTCACTTTGTCTTGATAAGTTTTATTTTTTGGATCTAAAATTACTAACTGTTGATATAAATTTTTATTCTTTTGATATTCACTAGATGGTATTTTTTTTAATTGTGCTAAAATATTATTAATCTTTTTTTGTTTATCAGCTTCTTTTTTCTTCTTGCCAACAATATCAAGATTTGTTTTATAGTCCTTATTATCAGGATACATTTTGACTAACTGTGAGTAAATACCATACAATTTTGTATAATCTGTTGATGAAAGTTTTTTTAATTCTGATAGTAATCTACTTGTTTTTTCCATTTTTTGAATTACAGCTAGATTAGTTCTTGCAATTGAGTCAACAAATATGAGCTCTTTATCACCAGATTTAATGTATTTTTTTGATATGTTAATTATATATGAATAATTTTTTGATTTTAAAGAATCATTCAACTCTGCTATTATAGTTTGTTTATTTGAATTGAAATATTGTATATTAGCTCTTTCAATTTTAGCTATATTTTCAGCCTTCTCTTTCGCTTTTTGCCTAGCTAATTCTTCTGATTTAGCACTACTACTTAAACCTATAAAAATAAAAGAAGCAATAAACAGCACTAGTACTGAATAACTCCTAACATTTTGAGATATGACTATTTTAGTTTTTGAATATACAAACTTCCTTGATGGAGGTAATAATAATAAGGAAATTAAAATATAACACAAACCACCTTTGAATGAATTAAATAAAACTATAAATCCAATTATAAAAAACAAAATACCAGTAAATGTGTTCATCGCAGCGTATAAAACTAGTGTAAAGTTACTTACTTCTGTTTTTGTTGATAATTTTTTATTCCCTAAATCAACTTTAACGACATTTGTATTTACTTCTTCTTTAAGAAATTCTCCACAGTGTTTACACTTAATTGCTTCAACTAAAATTTCTTCAGCACAGTAAGGACATCTTTTTGTTTCCATTCTATTACCTATTTTTTATTTTCTTGGGGAAGAAAAGAAATCGTCCCCTACATTATCAATTATCTTTCTACATCTTATTTACAACCACCCTCGGTACCCGACTCGATATCATTGTTAATATCTCATATGGGATAGTTCCAATCTTATCACAAAGCTCTTCTAATCTGAGTTCATCATTATCTTCCTTGCCGAAAAGAAGCACATCATCACCATTAAAAGCTTCGCCATCCGGT